>CACZOW010000329.1 GCA_902782885.1 uncultured Ruminococcus sp.
ATAAATATAAACATAAACACAGCGGACCGATCCGCAGATCGGCCCGCTGTATTCAGCTTATTCAGCCGGCTCGCACGGCATCAGTACCGCTCAACCGCGGAACCGGTCGCGGAGTCCATTATTTCTTCTTTTTCTTAGCGGTGGCGATCACGATGCCGCACACGGCAGCGGCCACGACCACGGCGCCGATGACAACGGGCAGCAGCCACTTGTTGTTCTTCGCGTCATCTTTCTTAGTGTTGTCGGTGTTGTCCTTGCCGGAGTTGTCCGCGGTAGGCTGAGCGGGAGCGTCGGTAGCGACCGGAGCATCCGTTGCCGGAACCTCGGTAGGCACCTCGGTCGGAGCGGCCGTGGGCTTCTCGGTGGGCTCAGCGGTCGGCGCGAAGGTCGGCAGTTCGATCGCAGCCTCAGTGCCGTCGATCAGCATGATCGCGGAGTACGGGAACCACATATCGTTCTCTTCGTCGTCGGTGTAGTACACGGCATCGAAATTGATCTCATCCAGATTGCCGCCCCAGCCGCCGATGGAATCGTCTTCAGCGGTCATGTAGATCACGTATCTGCCGGGAGGCAGGATAACGCCGAAATCCATGGTCATATCCATGTTGTCCACATGGAGTTCTTCACGGAACGTACCCAGCTCTTTGCCGGAAATAGTGGTGTCGTAGTCGTTGTTCCAGGCGTAGATAGCCGCGTCAAGGTTAGCGTTCTCCTGAGCGCCCCACGTAGGCGCAGAGCAGATGATAAAGGACTTGAAGGACTTGCCTTCGGGCACGGTAAACTCGATCGCGACGCTCTCGTGGCCGGTGAACGTCGAAGGATCCAGCTGGCGCGGGCTTACGGTATATTTGACCGGCTTGCCGACGGGATCGTCAGACTTGACCGGATTGCCGTTGCTGTCGTACAGCGCGGCGTCAAGGTTGTTGGCGCCGTTCAATTCCATCATGCTGTCGACGTCCAGCAGGCAGTACGGGGTATCCTCCTTGCCGGTATAGGCTTTAGCGTCATCTTCCTTCTCAAAGAAGGCGATCCAGGCGACGTCAATATAGTCGCCTGAGTTGACCTGTCCGCGCTCAGTGTCCTGCGAGGTGTCTTCGGAATCGCGGTCGGGCTCCAGCGGGTCAAAACGGATGGACTTGACCGCCGTATAGCTGTCGCTGTTCCACTTGGATTCAAGCTCGGTGCTTTCGGATACAGACGTCAGGTCGATGATCGCGGTCTCCCAGTTGCCGGTGAAGTTGTATCTGATCGGAACGCAGGGCTCCGCCGCGGGACTGATATAGAACTGCGCGGTATACTCGACGCCGGTGCTGTCATACTGCGAACCGGTCTTGTAGCGGATCGCGGCCCAGGTAACGGTATCCGGATTGATCCTGTCATTTTTGCCGGCTGAGCTGAATGTGAAGTTGGCATAAGGGTCGTTGCCCTGCGCCGTGAATCGGACGCACTTGAAAGTCTCTTCCGCCGCGAACGCGGGCAGGGAAGCAAACAGCATCGTTACGACCATAACGACGGCAACTAAAAACGAAATCTTCTTGAACATATTTTCTCCTCCGTTCTGTTTTTTTATGTCGGATCCGGTCAATTGAGATTCCGGATCTAAACGGTCATTTTTTCTTTTTCCTGGCCGCGGCAATAATGATCGCGGCGACGGCGGCGACGAGCACGACCGCGCCGGCAATGATGCCGATCAGCGCGCCCTTCGAAAGACCGGAATCGTCCTTACCTTTATTATCGTTGTCCGCCGGCTCAGCAGGCTCCCCGGTGGCAGGCGCGTCGATGACGGCAGGCGGATCGGTAACTGCCGGAGCATCCGTTACCGGGATCCCGGTAGGCGCTTCGGTCGGTTCCGCAGTGGGCGCGTCCGTGGGCTTTTCGGTGGGTTCCGCGGTGGGTGCGGGCGTGGGCAGCTCGATGGCGTACTCGGTGCCTTCGACCAGCAGCAGCTCAGAGAACGGGAACCACGTCTCGTACTCTTCATCGTCGGTGTAGAACACGGCATCGAAATTGATCTCGTCCAGATTGCCGCCCCAGGCGCCGATGGAATCATCTTCCGCGGTCATGACGATCACGTATTTGCCCGGAGGCAGGATGACGCCGAAATCCATGACCAGATTCATGTTGTCGGCGTGCTCCTCTTCGCGGAACGTGCCGAGCTGAATGCCCTCGATGGTGGTGTCGTAATCGTTGTTCCAGGCGTAGATCACCGCGTCCAGGGTGGCGTTTTCCTGCGCGCCCCATGTGGGCGAAGCGGTAAGGACGAACGCTTTGAACGACTTGCCTTCCGGCACCGTAAATTCTACCGCCACGCTTTCGTGCGTGTTAAACTGCATCGGGTCCAGATTGCGCGGGCTCACGACGTACTTCGCCGTCTGGATCTTTCCTTCGTCGAACAGCGTCACTTTGCCGGCTTTTTCCGCGTCGGCAAAAGCATTCGCCTCGTCGGCGGTCTTGAAGAACGCAACGTACGAGTAATCCATCCAGGTGATGGAGTTGGGGTCAATGCGGAAAAACGACACTTTGTTCGCGTCTTCATCGAAGCAGGCAAAGCCATTGGCGCTGAAATCGTACACCAGATATTGCCACTCCGTTTCGGCGGCGGCAAATTCCTGGTCGATATACGTTCCGGGCGCACCGGGTTCAAGCGCGGGCGTAGTGAAGAAGAACTGTCCTGTTCCGCCGGAAGAGCGGTATTTGAACAGCAGCACGGGGTGATCCAGCGTGGGTCCCCAGCCGTTTTCCGGGAAGAAGTACGCGTCGTTCGTTCCTTCGTCGCCGATAATGTGCAGGTACCGCACTCCGTTTTCGGTCTTGGGCGCGCCGGCGCAGTTTATCGCC
>CACZOW010000330.1 GCA_902782885.1 uncultured Ruminococcus sp.
AGCGCAGCTTTTTTTCTGCAGAAAGGAAGATACGAAGAATGTTTGAAAGAATCAGAAAAATAATCGTGGACCAGCTGGGTGTTGACGAAAGTCAGGTAACGATCGATTCGTCTTTTGTTGACGATCTCGGTGCGGACTCTCTTGATATAGTGGAACTTATTATGGCGCTGGAGAGCGAATTCGATATCGAAATTCCCGATGAAGATGCCGAAAAGATCACCACGGTGAACGACGCCGTGCAGTATGTGACCAATAACATTAAATAATCCTTTTAATTTCAAAATATGACCGATTTGCCGCGTTTTCAGGAGCTGACAGGGTACCGCTTTTCAGATGAAGCATTGCTGATACAGGCGCTTACCCACACGTCTTTCGCCAACGAGCGCTGCAAAAACGGACACGGGGACAGCAACCAGAGGCTGGAATTTCTCGGAGATTCCGTGCTGAGCACGATAATCAGCAGATATCTCTACGATGAATTTCCTTCATTGCCCGAAGGTAAGCTGTCCCGTTTTCGTGCACAATTAGTGTGTGAAAAATCGCTGGCGGAGATCGCGGAGAAGCTTAAGCTCGGCTCCTTTATCCGTCTTGGCTGCGGCGAACGCCGATCCGGCGGTGCCGAAAAGCCTTCGCTGCTGGCAGACTGCGTAGAGGCGCTGATCGCCGCGGTTTATCTGGATGCCGGCATGGAGACCGCGACATCGTTCGTTCTGGACCGCCTCGGATTTGCGTCAATTATCGCCGAACAGGCGGAATTATTCGGCCATACCGATCATAAAACAGATCTGCAGGAATTGTTCCGGACTCCTGATGTGCAGATCGAATATGAGATCACCGGCACGGCCGGGCCGGACCATGCGCCGGTTTTTGAGGCTGAAGTGCGCCTTTCCCGCGACGGCGATCTTTTCTGCCGCGGCGCGGGCAGCGGCAATAGCAAAAAAGCCGCCGAACAGGCCGCCGCCTATGCGGCCCTCACGCAGCTGCGAGACTGATCTGCCTTTTTTTCGTTTTTTCCGACTTTACCCGACATTATTTGATATTTCCTGATATTTACCAGTATTTCCCGATATTTCCCGGACTCTACGGCCGGTAGAGCGCCATTTCCCGGGAAATATGTTGCCGCCTGAAGAACTTCCGCTGTATCATTTCCGCGAAGGGAGTGATGCAAATGCGGATACGGCTTTTTGGCAAGATCGTTAAGGTGCCCGGAGCGGTGCCGGTAATAGCAGTAATTTTGGTCATAGGCGGTATTGCCGCCGCGGGTTATTTCGCAAAGCGGAGCAAAAAGCTTCCGGACGCGGTCGCGGCCACAGCCAGTCCCGCGCCGACCGGTGAGATCCTGCGAAACGGCGAAGGAACGGCAGCGCAGCCCGACGCCGCCGGCACGGCGGACAATGGATCGCACGCAGGTGAGGGCCCTGCCGAATTGCCTACGCCTGTGCGCCTGGTGGTACATATAACCGGCGCGGTGAGGCATGAGGGCGTGTATTGGCTGGATCAGGGGTTCATTGTCCAGGACGCGGTGGAAGCGGCGGGCGGACTATTGTCCGGCGCGGACACGAAGTGCATAAATCTGGCAATGCGTTTGAACGACGGCATGCATATCCATGTTCCGTACGAATACGACGAGGACAAAAACTGGCTGCCGGACAGCGGCCGCGCGATCTCGGCGGACGGTTCATCCGGGCGCGACACCGAGCTGCGGGTCAACATCAATACCGCGTCTCTGAGCGAACTGATGACGCTTAACGGCGTAGGCGAGAGCACCGCCGCGGAGATCATTGCGTACCGTGAGGAACACGGCCGTTTTGAAAAGATAGAAGATATAATGAATGTGCCCGGCATCAAAGAGGCAAAATTCAATCGCATAAAAAGGAATATCACAGTGTGAGCCGGCGGCAGTGCGCCAGGCGTCTGCGATCGCGACCGCAGACGCTGCTTTGCCGAATTCTTAAAAAAGGTGAAAGATCGCTCATTTTTAAGAAAACGGCTCCTTCTCCCGGCCTGTTTTCACCGGGCAAAACGCCTTTAAAAGCGTTTTGGGGCCAGAGAATGGTTTTTTAGCTGCTGAGTATAAGGTTATTTGTCTCATTTGAGGCACAATTTGCGCCTTCCGAGGCTGAAACCAGGCGCCGGAAACCTGTTTTTTCTCAAAAAACCGCCAGGTTTCACTTTTTTTCAGAAATCGATGCAGCCTGCATCATAAAAATGAGCGAGAATGCGGAGCGGCCGGTAAGATCCGGCCGCGGATCAGGCAGGAAAAGAACCGCTCTTTCACTTGCATTTCCGGAGCAGGTGTTGTACAATTATACTGCGCTCATGGGAGCTTTACAGGAGGATAAAATTCGTGGCTAACACAAAGAAAAAATCAAAAGATAAAAAGAAAAGCAACACCGGCAGGCAAAGCAACACCGCGGTCAAAAAGGAAAACGGCAAATCCTCTTCGGGCGAAAAGGGCGTTGTCGTAAAAGAGACCAGAGGCAGCCGCGAGATACTTGCCGTTATTTTGGCTGCGATCGGTATATTCCTGATATTCTCATTATTTAATAAAACCGGAAAACTCGGCCGCTTCGTGATAGGAATTCTGACGGGGCTGGTAGGCAGAGTCGGCATGTTTCTTATGCTGATCCTGCTTTTCGTGCTGGCCTGGACGGTGCTCAGGGGCACTTCGGGAACGGTTTTTTCGACCAAAAACAGTATTCTGTTTACATTGATGCTGCTGCTTATCGCGGCTCTGGTACATACATTTTCGTTCGGTGTGGAAAAATACGCCGGATTTAATTTCTTCGGCATCGTCAGACAGATGTGGACGCAGGGGAAGGGCGGCGGCGTTATCGGCGGCCTCATCAGCTACGGACTGCAGTTGCTGGTGGCCAAGCCCGGCACGCTGATCATATTGATCCCGGCCACGCTGGTGCTGGCAATGGTACTGTTCTCGTTGTCCATCGTACGGGCCGGAAAAAAAGTTGCCCACGCGGGCGGCAAGGTCAAAGGCTGGCTGTCCGGGGTTGTCGAACGATTCCGCAAATCCGACGCGGCCAACAAAGAAAAACGCAAAAAAGCCGCGGAGGAGCGTGCGCGCAAAAAGGAACAGAAGGAAGAAGAAGAACGCAGCGCGGCCGAGAATGCAGCTAAAAACGGCGCAGATGAGGGCGGCCGGAACGGTGCGGATGCGGGCAATGCTTCAGATGCGGATGACGACCTGATCGTACCGGATTACTACGACCCCGATACCGACGCGGCGCGCGGCGCTTCCGATGAACATATCGAGTTCGTTTCCGCCCGGGGCCGCAAAAAAGAACTGTTCCAGGAAGATCTGCGCAAGCAGAAAGAACTGCACAAGGCCGAAGAACGCAAGATCATGTCGCAGGAAGATGACGATGAGGCATATATCGGAGCCGGCGGGACCGCCGCCGGCAGCGGATACGGCGGGTATATTGACGACGACGAAGGCGGAGAGACGGCGCGCAGGATCGAAAGCAATTTTGACGACGGCATCACCGAGATCGGAGAAAAAGAGCCGCTGCCGGCCGTTGACAGCTCCATACCCACAAAGATACCTGAGAAAAACGACGAGATCCGCGTGGTCACCTGCAACGAGGAGATAGACTATAATCTGCCGCCGCGCCGCATTCTTAAGAGCGTGGAGACGGACGATTCGGATCTGCAGGAGCAGGAGCGCAACGCCAAACTCACGGCGCGCAAACTGGAAGAAGTAATGCGCAGCTTCGGCATCGAAGCGCGGGTGATACGCATCTCCATCGGATCCACGGTGACGATGTTCGAACTGCAGCCCCAGTCCGGCGTAAAAGTCAGCCGCATCAAAAATCTGTCGGACGATATTGCCCTCAATCTGGCCGCGTCCGGAGTACGCATATTGGCGCCGATCCCCGGCAAAGCCGCCATCGGTATCGAAGTGCCCAACGAAGACCGGCGCACCGTATACCTGAAAGATCTGGTGGAATCCGAGCAGTTCCAGAGCCACCGCTCCAAGCTGGCGTTCTGCCTGGGCGAAGATATCTCCGGCGATCCCATCATTGCGGATATTTCCAAAATGCCGCACGTACTTATCGCCGGTACCACCGGCTCTGGTAAGAGTGTCTGCATAAACTGCATCGTGATGAGCCTGCTGTACCGGTGCACGCCGAATGACGTGCGCATGATCATGATCGATCCCAAAGTCGTGGAACTGCAGGTATATAACAGCATTCCGCACCTGCTGGTACCGGTAGTGACCGAACCCAAAAAAGCCGCCGCGGCGCTGTCCTGGACGGTACAGGAAATGGAGAACCGTTACAAGCTGTTCGCCAAATACAATCTGCGCGATATTTCCGCATATAACGCGTTTGCGCCGGAACACGGGCTGCCGCGCATGCCGCGCATAGTGATAATTATTGACGAGCTCGCGGACCTGATGATGGTGGTGCGGGATTCGGTAGAAGAGGCCATTAACCGCATTGCCCAGAAAGCGCGCGCCGCGGGCATGCACCTGATCGTGGCAACGCAGAGGCCGTCCGTTGACGTCATCACCGGTCTGATCAAGGCCAACATCCCGTCGCGCATCGCGTTCACCGTATCTTCGGTAGTGGACTCCAAGACGATCCTGGACTACGGCGGCGCCGAAAAACTGCTGGGCCGCGGCGACATGCTGTATCATCCGGTGGACTTCATGAAGCCGCTCCGGGTGCAGGGCGGGTTCGTTTCAGACGCCGAGATCGAAGAAACGGTGGAGTTCCTTAAAGTTCAGAAAGCCGAAAGCGAGCAGGACGAACAGATCTCCAGCGATATTGACAATACGCGCATGATGGAAAAACCGGGCCGCGCCGGGCACGGGGACAACCTCGCGGGCGACGGCGATCCGATGCTGGCGGACGCGGTGGATATTGCCATCGAGACCAAGCAGATCTCCGCTTCGTTCCTGCAGCGCAAGCTCGGGCTGGGCTACAGCCGGGCGTCGAGGCTGATCGATCAGATGGAAGAAAAAGGCTTTATAAGCGCACGCGACGGCAATAACCCCCGTCAGGTCCTTATCAGCCGCAATCCGCTGAGGTGAACGCGAAATGGATGCAATGAAGGCAATTATAAAACCGACGGATATATGCATTTTTGACGGACACTGCGATACGCTGACCGAATTTGACGCGGCCAGGTATACGCTGCTTGATTCTCCGACGCATTTCAATGTAAGTAAACAGCTCCTGTACCGCCGCTATCTTCAGGTCGCCGACATCTGGGTAGACCGGGCGCGTCACGACGTGGATGCGCGGATCGACAGATACATCGGCGAGTTTTACCGGCAGCTCCGGCTGCTGAATGAGACCGGCGAGGCGGGCGCAGAGCCGTTTGAGGCGGTGCAGATACTGGACCGCCGCGGGCTGGACGCGTATTTTGACCGCGCCGGAACGGAAAAGCATAAGCGCGTCGCGGCGCTTCTGCTGGCGATCGAGGGCGGAGAGTGTATTGACCGCGATTCAG
>CACZOW010000331.1 GCA_902782885.1 uncultured Ruminococcus sp.
GGTGCCGCCCGCTTCCGTCAGCAGCCGGTTCACGAAGTCGCAGATATCATCGACCTGCTCGCCCCTGCGTGCTTCGGTTTCCGCTTCCGGTTCAACGATGATATGCCGTGCTTTCAGCGGGGTTCCGGCAATGTTAACGCCGGTGACGTCAACGTTCTTACGCCCGCAGCCGGTGAGCGCAGCGGTCAACAGTACTGCCATCGCGCACAGCGCGGCGGTCAATACTATTCGCCCGATCCTTTCGCTTTTTCTTTTTATATTTACCATACTCCGCACCTCTGCCGTGTGCCTTTTTCCTGCTGTCAATTATATTATATATTCCGCCGTTTTGTAAAGGTTCGGCTTTAAGCACACGCGGGATTGAATTTGTTGACCGAATCCGCTATAATCGGGAAACAGTCGGGAAAGCGGGCGTTGACGGTTGCCGGGCAGGCAGCGCGGAACGGCCGCGACGGCTCTCGAATTTTAAAGGAATGTATAAAACGATGCAGGAAGACAACGAAATATTGACCGAAAACGCTGAAAACATCCAGACACCCGCGGCAGCGACTATTGACCGGGCGCCCGCGGCACCCGCGGGAAGTATTGCCGCCCAGGTCGACAGGCGGCGCACATTTGCCATCATATCGCACCCCGACGCCGGTAAAACGACCATGACCGAAAAGCTGCTGCTGTACGGCGGCGCCATCCGCCTCGCCGGCTCGGTGAAGGCCCGCAAAGCCACCAAACACGCCGTGTCCGACTGGATGGACATCGAAAAACAGCGCGGCATTTCCGTTACCTCATCCGTGCTCCAGTTCGAGTACGACAACTATTGCATCAACATCCTTGACACCCCCGGGCACCAGGACTTCTCCGAAGACACCTACCGCACGCTGATGGCCGCGGACAGCGCCGTGATGCTGATCGACGGCGCGAAAGGCGTTGAGGCCCAGACCCTCAAGCTCTTCCACGTGTGTAAAATGCGCGGCATCCCGATCTTCACGTTCATCAACAAAATGGACCGCGCCGCCAAGAACCCCTTCGACCTGATGCAGGAACTCGAAGACGTGCTGGGCATAAAGTCGTACGCCATGAACTGGCCCATCGGCACCGACGGCGACTTTCAGGGCGTGTACAACCGCCGCGAGCGGCAGGTGGAACTGTACGAAGGGGGCAATCACGGGCAGGAGCAGGCCAAAACGATCACGGCGGCAGTTGACGACCCCGAACTCGGGCGGCAATTGGGCAGCTACTACCACGACCGCCTCGTGGAGGAGATCGGGCTGCTGGACATGGCGGGGGACGAGCTGGATATTGACGCCGTTTTAGCCGGCGCCCAGACGCCCATATTCTTCGGTTCCGCCATGACCAACTTCGGCGTAAAGACCTTCCTCGAACACTTCATAAAAATGGCGCCCTGCCCGCACGGAAAAGAGGCGGCGGGGGAAGTGCACGTTGACCCCGTGAGCACGCCGTTCTCCGGCTTTATATTCAAGATCCAGGCCAACATGAACCCCGCGCACCGCGACCGCCTGGCGTTCCTGCGCATCACTTCCGGCAAGTTCGAAAAGGGCATGGAAGTCTGGCACACGCGCACCGGCAGAAAGATCCGGCTCACGCAGCCGACGCAATTCATGGCGCAGGAGCGGACAATAATCGACGAAGCGTACGCCGGCGACATCATCGGGCTGTTCGACACGGGGCTGCTGGGGATCGGCGACACGCTGAGCGTTGACAACCAGAACCTCCGCTTCGAAGGCATGCCCGTATTCCCGTCGGAGCATTTTGCCCGGGTCCAGTACGCGGACGCAATGAAGCGCAAACAGTTCCAGAAGGGCATAGAACAGCTCTCGGAGGAAGGCGCGATACAGGTGTTCAAACAGATAGACATCGGCGTGGAAACGCTGATCATCGGCGCGGTGGGCGTGCTGCAGTTCGAGGTGCTGGAGCACCGGCTGAAAGGGGAGTACGGCGTGGAGATCCGCATGCAGCAGCTGCCGTATCACTATGCGCGCTGGCTGGAGGATCAGTCGATCGATCCCCACGATCTTACGCTCACGTCGTCAACGCTCCGCGCCACCGACCGCGACGGCTCCAAGGTGCTGCTGTTCGAGAACGAGTGGGGCATCGAGTGGGCAATCGATAAAAACAAGAATCTGAAGCTGCTGGACTGCAAGGTAGAGACGTGAATGATATAGCGGGAATGCAGCGCGTTTTTTTTTCGTCTTTATATGCGAAGGAGGTTTGGCGATGAGATCTAAAAACGCTAACAATATCTTTTTGACCGGGCTTGCTGTACGCCTTGGGGCGTTGATGATAGCCGTGTTGACATTGTTTGGGGCCGCCGGGTGCAAAAACTTCACTTCGCAGACAGGCGAGCCTTCGGACGTTCCCGGTACGCATACGGACGTTCCCGCTCCGCATACGGAAGAACCGGCGGGGCAGATGACCGGGAGTATCGTTATCGGGATCCCGGAAATGTACGATCAGCGCGATCGCGACGCGCTTGAAGGGTTTGCGCAGGAATTCCGCAAGGTGTATCCGGGTGTCAGCTATGAAATGCGGACTGTTTCCAACGCGGGCGCGGCGCTGAAAGCGGAAGCCGGCTCGCCGGACTATGCCGACGTGGTATTCTTCCCGGGAGAGGAAACTTTTGAGTACGCGTACGTCGACAACGCGCTGCTGCCGCTCGATAAGTTTGTCACCGCTTCCGGCGCGTCGGCGTACATCCATTCCGGAGTGGTCGAATCATGCACGGTGGACGGCGTGCTGTACGCGCTCGGCACCAACTGCGATCCGCTCATGCTGATCTATAACAAAGA
>CACZOW010000332.1 GCA_902782885.1 uncultured Ruminococcus sp.
GTGAACTGATGACACAGGAAATGGCATGACCCGAAGATCATGCCATTCCTGGAAACTATAAAACTTTCTTACGAGGGGCGGCCTTTATCGCAGCTTTTTGTTTTTTTGCATCTCTTCCGAACTCTGGATAAATTCAATGATTTTTGAGAAGCTTATACCATTTTTGGCTCCTTTTCGGTGCCCTTGGGTTCCGTCTGTGGCCTTGTGTCTGGATAATTTTTTCATTTATCATGTATTTTGTCCATGATCGAAATATCTGTCTGGATAATTATAGAGGTTTTTAGCCATTTTATACCATTAGTAAGGCTTGGCAGCACAGAAATGAGCGAGAGCAGAGCTGTGAAAGTGGCGATTCTGGATAATTCAGGCGAATTTCAAAGGTTTTATACCAGAAGGTCTCGAAAAAAATGAGCGAGAATGCGGAGCGGCCGGCGAGATCCGGCCGCGGAACGGGCGAGAAGGAGCGGCCGACCGCATCGAGCGTGCTGATCCCGGCCGCGGAACGGGCGAGAAGGAGCGGCCGATCGCATCGAGCGTGCTGATCCCTGCTGTATAAGGAGGTCGCTTTTTACGAAACTGTAAACTTCCCGAAAATTGACAACCTTTCCGCGGTATTATATAATTCAGACCGGGAGAACGATCGACCGCGCGTCAGGCGATCGAGAGAAAATTTAACAAATTTAATTTGAACAGCACGGAGGAACCGGTATGATCAGAAAAGGAAAAGTCATTTGTGAGAAACGTGGCAGGACCGTAATCAGGCTGTGTGCGGCGGCGATCGCTGCGTTGACGCTGCTAGCTGTGTTCGGGTGCAAACCGGGGGATGGAGCACCGCATCCCACCGAGAACACGACGGTTATTTCGAAGGAGCTGGAGACTATGGACATTTACGGGAACGGCTACAATAACAACATGATCGTGGGCTTTGACGAGTACGGCCGCTCGGTGCCCGCGGCGGCGGGAAAGAAAGAAAAACGCGACATCGGAATCTTCTACTTTCTGTGGCTCGGACAGCCGCAGGCCAAGGACATTTACGACGTGTCCAAACTGCTGGAGCAGTATGGCAAGAACAAGGTGTTTCATGAAGTTGACGACGAGATCAGCCCCAACAACACCGCGCACTGGTGGGCGGAGCCGCTGTACGGCTACTACAACAGCACGGACAAGTGGGTGATCCGGAAACACATGGAACTGCTCACGGAAGCGGGCATCGACTTCCTGATCTTTGACACCACCAACTGCGTGCTGTACGAAGAAGTGGCAAAAAAGATCATGAAAATGAGCCAGGAACTTCGGGACCAGGGCTGGGACGCGCCGCAGGTGTGCTTCTATACCCACTCCCGCTCCATCGAGACGATCAAACGGATATACGACATCTTTTACAAGAACGGCAACTATCCGGATTCCTGGTACCGGATCGACGGACGGCCCATGATCATCGGCTACACCAGCGCCCGCAAGGACCGGGATGAAGCCGTCGGCCGCGGCGACGACGCGTACCATCCGGAAGATCTGCCTCAGGACCTGCAGGATTTCTTCTACGTAAAAGAGGCGTGCTGGCCGTACGATTTCCACAACGCTAATTCCTTCCCGTACACGGAATGGACGTATCCGCAGCCGCTCAACGGCAACACGATGAACGTGTCCGTTGCCACCCATCCGATGGTGCCGTTCAGCTTTTCATTGACCCATGAGAACTGGTGCAACTGGGGCCGCGGCTACGACGTCAACACCGGCAAAAATATGCACGAAGACATTTTCCGCGGTACGTTCTTCCAGTCCGAATGGGAGACCGTTTTTGCCTCCGACCCGCAGCCTGAGATCCTGATGGTCACCGGCTGGAACGAGTGGATCGCGTACAAGCAGCCCTACGGCGGCGAATACATGCTCTGCGACAACGTGGATATGGAATACTCCCGCGACATCGAACCCATGCAGGGCGGCTACGAAGACGCGTATTTCATACAGATGCTGACGAATATCCGCAAATACAAGTATGAATCCGCCGAGGCCGTGATCGCGGACAACGTTTACAAGACCATCGATCCCGCCGGCAATGACAGTCAGTGGGACGACGTTAAGGCGGTGTACCGCCATGTGGGCACGGCGTACGATAAACGCAACGCGTACGGCGGCGCCATGACGGTGCATTATTCGGTACCCGCGGCGGACAACAACATTCTCTCCGTCAAACTCACCAATGACGCCGAGAACCTGTACTTCCGTATCGAGTGCGCGGACGCGGTCAAAGTGTCGGACAACGCAAACTGGATGAACCTGTTCATCGGCACCGGCACGCCGGCGCAGAAGGGTTGGGAATCGTACGAATATGTGATAGGCAGGCGTCACGATGCCGCGACGAACACCGCGGCGGTCGAGCAGCTGCGCGCGGATTTCACCGGCAGGCATGCCGGCGAGGCGGTGTATGCGGTAAACGGCAGCACGGTCGTATACAGCGTGCCGTTGACCGCGCTGGGGCTCTCCGGCGCGGAAGGGGACGCGCTGCGCATCTATTTCAAAGTGGCGGACGGTGTTGACGGCGCCGAAGAGATCATGAATTACTACGTGTCCGGGCGCTGCCTTCCCATGGGCCGCCTGAGTTACGAATACAAATTCCGGCTGTCCTGAGCGTCAGCCCGGTAAAAACGAAAGGGAGGAAGCGAGAATGAACAGAACCAAGTGGAAATTGACGCTGGCCCTGCTGGCAGCGGTATTGACCGCCGCCCTGCTGACGTCCTGTTTTCTGCCGGGGAGCGGTGTGCACCCCGCGGAAACTTCGATTCCCTCCGAACCGACCGCCGCGGCCACGGAAATTCCGCAGGACGTGACGCTGCCGCCCGCCAGCTCTGCCGATGCGCCGACCGGAGAGCCTGTGCAGGATCCGACCGCCGCGCCGACCGCGGAACCCACGCAGAAGCCGACGGAAGCGCCGACGCAGAAGCCGACGGAAGCGCCGACGGAAAAACCGACCGACGTTCCGACCGCGGAGCCCACACAAGACCCCGCTGCGATTGCACTTTCGTTCGTAAATGACCATTCCGGCACGTGGACCGCCGGTCAGACCGCCTACTTTATGCACTTCTACGTCTCGAACGGTACGCCCTACGTGACGCTGGGCGACTGGAGCCTGGAGAGACCGACGTTCACCGGCAAGGTGACCGGCGCGGAGTACAATCAGTACGGCCGCCTGATGCTGCGGTTCGATTTCTCGGGCACGAAATGGACTTCTCAGAACGGCCTTTACACGTTCTACACCGAGAAAACGGAAGACGGGGTGCCGCTGATGCCCGTCGACAACGTAAAGGAAGATCTGGGATTCGAATTCTTCAAATACCCGCAGCTCCAGTATAAGGTCAAGACCCAGACGTCCGGCTGCACGGTCTCCGAGTTTATGGATCATGTCGGCGGATACTGGAATAAGAACAGCGATTTGTCGGCCTCTGGCTGCATGACCACCGTCCTGGACGCCGACCGCGTCGTCATTCTGTTCAAGGCCTGGAATACCGGGGAAGTGATCGACGCGTACACTATAAAGAAGATCACAAAGCTGAATAATGCCACGGGCTATTCATATCAGGTGGAAGCCGTGAGCAACATAAGCCATGATACCGAAACGACGACGATCTTTGTTGCAAAAGATCACTCGATCCTGAAGACCGACCTTAACATCCGCGTGGGCGGCACGGGCGATCCCTGGACGTATTACAGGGATGACGCGGGCATCCACACCGAGATGATCGAGCTGGTCACGAACGTTTACAAAGGCACCTGGTACGATTCGGCGGACAAATATTATATTCACCTTACCTACATTGCCGGCAAGCCGTGGTTCCAGATGGGTCAATGGGGTTCGACGGATCCCGATTTTTCGGGCGAGATCATTGCCGCCGGGTACGATACGGGCAAAAACACGTACGTCTTCGGCGCGAAGTACGATTTCGGGAAGATCCTCGTGTGCACGCTTGAGCCGGGCAGCACTTCGGGCGGGCCGATCAAATTCAAGACCGGTTTTTCCAACGATGCGCCTAAGCAGTACAAGTTCGACAAATCAAAGCAGCTCTCGTGATCCGACAACGGTCGGCAAACTTTAAAAATGGCAAAATATAAAGCGGGACCGCCGCAGCGCCTTTATAACGCGCCGGAGGTCCCGCTGCTTTGGTTTGACCGGAGTCTTCAGAGCTTGTATATCTCCCGGTATTTCCGGTTCAGGTATTCGATAAACACTTCCGGACGGAATTCGCCGCAGGTGCGGCGGAAGAGTTCTGCCGGGGAGTACAGTTTGCCGTACTTCCAGATGTGTTCGCGGAGCCAGTCGGAGACGGGGGTGAGGTTGCCCGCGGCCACTGCGGCGGCAACGTCGAAACTCTTGTTCATCTCTTCCAGATATTGTGCGCCGTACGCCGAACCGATAGCGTAGGACGGGAAGTAGCCAATGGCGCCGAAGGACCAGTGGGAATCCTGCAGCACGCCGCGCTTGTCATCGGGCACGTCGATGCCCAGGTACTCTTTATACATGCGGTTCCAGGCTTCCGGGAGCTCTTTTGCGGTGATCTTTCCCGCGAACATCATGCGCTCCAGCTCGTAGCGCACCATGATATGCAGGCAGTACGTGAGTTCGTCCGCTTCGGTGCGGATCAGGGAGGGTGCGGAGGCGTTGACCGCCCGGTACAGCCGTTCCTGCGTGAGGCCGCCGAGCTGCGCCGGGAAATGCGCCTTGAGCCAGGGCAGTATCACGCCGCAGAATTCGAAGCTGCGGCCAATGATATTTTCAAAGAAGCGGGACTGGGATTCATGGATCGCCATGGACACGCCGCCGCCCAGCACGGACATTGACAGCTTCTCGTCTACATTCAGTTCGTACAGCGCGTGTCCGCCTTCGTGGATCACGGAGTACATTGACGGTATCGGCGTTTCCTCGTGGTAGTGTGTGGTTATGCGCACGTCGTTGGGGGAGAAATCGGTGGTGAAGGGGTGTTCCGTTTCGCCGATTATGGAGCGCTCGCGGTCCATGCCCAGCACGCCCATAATGTAGTCTGAAAATTCATGCTGGACCGGGATGGAGAATTTGCCTTCCAGCAGCGGCTCGCTCACCTGGTTCGGGGAGGCAACGACCTCTGCCAGCAGCGGTACTATTCCGGCCCGGACGGTGGCAAAGAACTTATCGCACTCCGCCGCGGTGAGGCCGCGCTCGAACTGATCCAGCTGCGTATCGTACGGATCCGCGTTCGGGTCAACGTACAGCGCCAGCTCCTTCGTCATATCGAACATCTTCTGGAGCAGGGGCTCGAAGGAGGCAAAGTCGTTATTGACCTTCGCCTCGTGCCACACGGCGTCCGACTCCACGCACAGCTTCTGATATTCGACGTACCGGTCCATGGGGATCCGGCGCACGCGGTCGTAATCGCGGAACAGTTCTTCGGCCTTGCGCGCGTTGACGAAATCCAGCTCCGCCTGATGTGCTTTCAGTGTTTCGATCATTTCGGCGGTGGCGGGAGCGGTGGTGAGTTCGTACGAAATGCGCGACAGCTCGCCCTGGGTGACCGCCCGGGGGATCGCGGATTTTTTGGGGGCAACAGTAGAACCGTCATAATTCAGTATTCCCATAGCGTGCCCCAGCGCGAAGGAAGTCTGTTCAAATTGTTTTAAGGCGTCAAGCGCCTGCTGTAATGTCATAATTATCAACCTCTCAGATACCAGTCATTGGAAAAATCTTCGTCGGCTTCTTTCAGCAGCCGGTATACGTCCGGCAGCGGCAGGCCGACGACGTTGGTGTAGTCGCCTTCGATGCGCGTGATATGTTTTCCGAAGGGGCCCTGTATGCCGTACGCGCCCGCTTTGTCCAGCGGGTCGCCGGTCCGGATATATGCTTCGATCTCCGCGTCGGTCAATTCCGCTACGAATACTTTCGTCGCGACCGAACTGTTGACGATGCGCAGTTTCCCGGAAGAACCCGAGCGGTATACCAGCGTCACGCCGGTGAAAACGCGGTGCGCGCGGTCGGACAACGAACGCAGCATTTCCCGCGCGTTGTCCGCGTCGGAAGGCTTGCCCAGCATGACGGGATCGCCGCCGTCGGTTCCGTCCAGCCACACGGAAGTGTCCGCGGTGAGGATCACTTCGCCCGGCTGATAACCGCGCTTTTCCAGCACCGCCAGCGCTTTTTTGTAAGCGATCTCGGATGCCGCCCGGGCAGGTTCAGCCGCGGTGTACGACTCGTCCGCGGGCACGGAGATCACGGTCAGCGGCAGCCCCAACCGTGAAGCCAGTTCTTTTCGCCGCGGCGAAGCAGAGGCCAGACAAAGGACCTCAATGTTTTTAAAAACCGTATCAGACATGACGCGACTGTTTTATTCTTTGATCAGCTGCTTGATCCAGCGCTTTTCTTTAAGGGAGACTTTGCCGTCGATGGCGCACACCATCAGACAGGTGGTGATGATGTCGTTTTTGAGGTCGTCCGAGAGCATGCCCAGAAAGTCTACCATGTAGTCCACATCGCTCTTGATCTCTTTGCCCATCGTTTTATTCTCTTTGACCAGCGCCTTGCAGTAGTCGTAATCTATGCCGCTGCCGAAGAAACGCCGGAGCGCGGGCTCCATGAACGCGTACTCCTCTTCGGAAAGCTTCCCGTCGGATACAACGGCGCCCATCAGGAACCGCGCGAAGATCTGCTCGCCGTCGGCGGTAATGTACTGCAGCGCCGGAATGATGCGCGAGGACAATTCGCCCAGTATCTCGTTATAGCTCTCCACATCCATTTCTTCAAACTCTCTGCAAAGGTCGTTAAACTCTTTCATGTTTCAGTCGCTCCTCTTTTTTATTATTGACGGCGGACCGGCGGCCGCGCCGCGTCCTTTCGCGGTCAATATTATACACTTTACCCGTTCCGGCGGTCAACTGCCCTTGTACTCCTTATAAGCCTGGTCGGCGCGGATCGACGGCAGGCCCAGCGCGTAGAACGGCACTTCTTCGCGTATTTTTGCGTAACGTTCGACCGCCTCCGCCGCGTGTTCGCGCGCGATCTCTCCGGCTTTTTCATCTTTTGCGATGCGGCA
>CACZOW010000333.1 GCA_902782885.1 uncultured Ruminococcus sp.
GAGGATGGTGTTGCCCGCGTTTCTGTTGATATTCAGCCACAGGCTGTCAAGTTCCGGCAGCGCCGCGGCAACGCGGTCTATAAAGCGCTTTTCCTCCGGCAGCGCCGCGCTTGTCGCGGTAACGACCGCCATTATTTTTCCGCTGTGATCGCTGATCCGGAGCGTCAGATGGCGCAGCAGTCCCGCAGCTGAAGTTTCATCGTACGCGGTATAACCGAGCTTTATTGCCTCGCTCAGTATCGTTCCCCGTGCGCGGGCGGCAACAGGGTTTTCGTGCATACAAGGTACTTCCGGCATAAACGCTATCGGCCGGTGGGAAGCGCGGGCGTAAAAACCCGTGCGCAGCTCGCCGTCAACGCAAAAAAACGGATATACGGTCTTGTTGCGGTATTGAGGGCCGGACGGCTCCGGCGCGGCACAGGGTTCTGTCAACGCGTCGATCTCCGCTTCCGGAAAACCGCCGATGCGGGCGAGACAATCCACGACCCTCGCTCGCGCCAGTTCTGCCTGTCCTTCAGGGGTGATGTGCGGAAATGCACAGCCGCCGCAGCCCTTTGCCGCATATGGGCAGGCAGGAGCGCGGCGGATGGGAGAGATATTGTCCGGATCGCCGATAGCGCGCGCAATTGCGTAGCCGGAAGTGACTTTTATTATGCGCATTGCCGCAGATTCGCCCGGAAGCAGACCGCGGCAGAATACCACGAAACCTTCGGGCGTGCGGCACACACCGTCACCGTTTTCGTTGACCGCATCGCAGGTAAGAGTGAACTGCTGATTTTTAAAGACAGGCACGCTCATTATAACCGGCTCATTCTCCCTCGCCCGGGTCGGTCGGCTCGGGTTCGTCGGTGTGCTCGGGCGGAGTGGTCGTATCGGGTGTTTCGGTGGGTGTTTCCGTCGGCGTCTCGGTGGGCGTTTCGGTGGGCGTCTCGGTAGGTGTTTCAGTGGGAGTTTCCGTGGGAGTTTCCGTGGGCGTCTCCGTGGGAGTCTCGGTAGGCGTCTCCGTCGGGGGCTCTGTAGGCGGTGCGGTGACGATCGCGGTGCCGTTAAGCACGATCTCGTCGCGGGTGCTGTATGTTTCCACGCCCAGGAACTGCTTTTCGTTCTTGTCGCCGACGCGCTCGATGACGTACAGGTTCACGTCGTAGCCGGTGACGCCGCGCTGCTTGACGCGCTTTTCACCTTCGTTCATGGTGGGATCGTTTTCGTTGACCACGGTATACTTATTGCTGCGCGCGATCTGCGATGAGAGCGACTTTTCCGGCCGGTTCTCGGGTATCGTCACAGGTATTTTATCGGGCTCGATCTCCGGAAAATCGTCATAGGTGTATACCGTGCCGGCCAGTTCGACGTATACCGTATCATTTTCGTAAGACGCGCCGATTTTTACGGGCATGTCGCTTTTGTTGACAAAGATGAAGTCGACGCGGGAAGTGGCGTCAACGTACGCGTCGAATCCTATCAGTCCGAAATTCGGGGCGTACGGATATCTGGTGCGGGAGAAGATGCCCATATCGGAAAGGTACGCCGCGTTGTACAGCGCCGTAGCCACCTGGGCGATGCCGCCGCCTTTGACCGGCATATCGAATCCGCTGTAGTTCTCCATGGAGCTCACGTAGCCGTTTCGGTCGTCGGTAACTTTTAATGTGTTCAGCAGGCTGAAAGTCTCGCCGGGCATCACGATATATCCGTTGATCTTCTCAATGGCGAGGGCAATATTGGTGTCGCGAAGCCCTTTGGCGGGCGCTTTCGCGGGATCGTCTTCCTGCACGTTTTTGTTGGAGCCGGCGCCCAGACGGTCGCGGAACAACACGTTCTCGAAAAGCTCTTTCGTTAGCAGCGTGCCGTACATCGCCACGGGCAGTTCTTCGGTCTGACCCTCTTCACCTTCGGTGGTGTTGATCTTCAGCAGGATCTCGTCCAGCAGCGTCTCGTCATATTCGGCGCCGGGGGTCTCGGGAACGATCCACACTTCGGTGGCGGATTTTCGCTCGATCCGGGCGTCGCTGGGGCGTGCGGGCAATTCGTTCATTATGTTGATCTTCAGCAGTTTGCGGTACTCGGTGAAGGTGGGGACCAGCGTTACGGTGCCGCTGTCGTTGCCGGAGATGTTGCCCTCCGAAAGCGCGCGCAGCAGGCTGTCCGTGTAATCGGAAAGTTTGGCTTTTATGTCCTCGGATCTGAGTTCCACGCCGTTGCGGCCGTACGTAAATACGATGCGGTCTTCCTCGAGGGTATAGGTAGGATCGATCTTGGTGCGGCTCCTGGAGTTCATGCTCGACGCGATGGACGTAATGGTATTCTCGTTTACCGTGTAGTTCAGGGTAAAGTTTTTGCCGGTCTCTTTCAGGCGCAGCACGGAGAAGGCGCGTTTGATGAGATTGCCTTCGCGCGACTCGTTGTATATGCGGTCTGCCAGTTCAGCCGTGTCCGGCAGCGTGATGATGGCGTCGAGGGGGTATGTGGCCTCGAAAGGAGTGCTGTTCTCGTCGTTGATCCTCAC
>CACZOW010000334.1 GCA_902782885.1 uncultured Ruminococcus sp.
AGGCAGATCGACATGACTCATCCCGAGAAAAAAATTGCCCGCAGATACGATACCCCAGGGAGATGCGCCGAATTCACCGATCAGGTGTACAAAGACGCAGGAGTGAGCTGGGCGGATCTGAACCGTGCGGAACACAAATTTGACCCCGCGCCGCCGGAGTACAGCGCGTATATCGGAGAAATGCACGGGCACACGACGCTGTCCGACGGTTCGGTGGATATTGACACCTATTTCCGAAATCTGAAAAGCCGGGGGATCGATTTCGCGGCGATCGCCGATCACGACCACGGCGGCGTGGGGCGCCCGGCGCTTTGGTCGGGGAGTCCCTCCAAATGGGAGCTCATATTGCAAAAAGCCGCGGAATACAGCGAACCCGGGAAGTTCACGGTGATACCGGCTTACGAGCGCGATTCGTACCCGTATTACAACAATCTGGTGGTCTATTACGGCACCTGCGGCGGCAGTATGATCCGCGGCGTTCGAGACGGCGAATTCACGGCGGATGAACTGCGCGCGGCGCTTTCCCGGGACGACGTGATACTTGTTCCCCACGATACGTATATGTTTTCCGCCGGCGTAGATCTGAAGCATATCCCGGAGGAATTGTTCACGCCCCTGATCGAGCTGTATTCGATTGCCGACGCGGCCGAATATATGGGGAATCCGGCGTTCGACGGCAATTCCGCGTGTGACGGGGGCTTCTGGCAGGACGCGCTCAGGCGGGGGGCAAAAATGGGCTGCATCGGCGGCTCGGACAACCACTCCGGCACCGGGGCAATGTTTTTAGACGCGCCGTATCCGTGGAATTGCCAGGGGCTCACCGGCATCTGGGCGAAGGACAATACACTTCCGGAACTGTTTGCCGCGCTGAAGGCCCGCCGCTGCTACGCGTTTATGGGCGGCCGGATGGTCATCGATTTTCGCGTGAACGGCCATTATATGGGCGAGGAGTTCTGCGCGGGGGCCGATGAGGAACTCGCCGTATGGTTTTCGGTGGAGGCGGACTGCGCGGTCAAAAAAGTCACGCTGGTGAAGAACCTGCGCGATTATATTATGCTTAAAGGCAGCAAGCGCGGGCTGATCTTCGATTACGAGCGCGAGACCGGTGAAGATTGCTTCTATGTCCGCGTCGAACTTGCGGACGGCAGATTCGGCTGGTCAAGCCCGGTCTGGGTCAGGAAAGTTTAAGTACAAAGAGTGTAAATAAACAATTTGCGCACAGGGGGAAACCGAGCATGAAAAAAGTTTTTGCACATCCAGGTAAAAGAACGTTAAAGATCATCGCGGCGTTGCTGGCAGCGGTATTGACTGCAATGCTTGCTCCGGGCGGCGTGTCGAACGCGGTAAAAGTCAGGGCGGCGGCCGCAAATGTACTCCATTATTGGGCGTTTGACGGCGACCTGACGGATGCGTCCGGCAAGCTGCATGTTGCCGCCAAAAACGGGGACGCGGCGTTTTCGGAAGGCCATTCCGGCAGCGCACTGGCTCCGGCGGACGGCGGGGCGGTGAAGAGCGAGGAATTGACCGAGGACACTCTCGGCGGATTCAGTATGGGCGCGTGGTTCAAACTGGCGGAAGGCGCGGAGGAATGGAACATCATAATGTCCAAGGGCGACACCGGCGGCGCCGGCAATGACCGCTACCAGATCCACATCGGCCACGCGTCGCCGGACGAAGGCGGCGGCACGCTGCTGGTGTACGCGCCCGCGGCGAACAACGGCTTTGCCAATGAAAACGACGGGCCTTTCGTGCCGTACGACACCTGGACGCACGTGGCGGTGACTTTCAACGGCAATACGCTGCGCTTCTTTGTGAACGGCGAGCTGTACGGCGAGAAAGCCGCGTCGGCGCCGCTGGGGAAGTCGCTGAAATATTACAACACCGTAACGGTCGGAGCGCTCAACCACGACGGAGAGACGTTCTGCTTTAACGGATGCATTGACGACGCGTTTTATGCAGCCTTCGCGCTGAAGCCGGAGGACGTTGCCGCCGCGTACGCGGATGGCGCCAAACTAAAGAGCTGGGCCGACGGTTCGGCGGCGATCACGCCGGACGTGCCGGATGAGCCGGTGATAACGCCTGCGCCGACGGAGCCCTCGGCATCGAATCCGGGCGGCGGCAATACGGTCCTGTACTGGCCTCTGGACAACAGCGCCGCGGACTACTCTCACCTGCGCGTGGATCTGGATTTCAACGAAACGGATCCCGTCTTCAGGGAGGTCAAATTGAACGGCGGCGCGGAACTTTACGAGGGTATTTATACCGAGGGGCTGCCCGAGGGGCTGGATCTGACCGAGTTTACGGTCGCGTTCTGGGCGCAGTGGGATGAGAATCAGCATGATGCTTTTGCCGCGTTGTTCGCGATCGCCGAGAAGGCCACGGATCATCATTTCGAGCTGTATCTGAGCGTTGACGGCGACAAAGCCTCGCTGAGTTCGTACAGTACCGGCGGCGGACAGGACGTGCGCGGTCTTGCCGAGATCGAGCGGGGCAAACTGTATCATATCGCCTGCACCAACGGTTCCGGCGGATTCGTCGTTTATGTGGACGGCGAGGAGGTATACCGCAACGGCACGCCGAGGCGCATGAAGGGGCTGGATCCGGAGGTCGATTACATCGCGTTGGGTTCGCTCTGCGACGGTCAGTTGGTATGCGCGGGCTATTACGATGAACTGATCCTGGCGGACCATGAGTTGAGCGCGGAGCTGATCAAAAAGCTGTACTCGGATCCGGCGGGCGCGCGTGCGGACGTGATCGGCATGGTGGAGGCCAACTACCCCGAGGGGTACACGCGGCCTACCGAGGTGCCGACCAAAGCGCCGACGGCGGTCCCGACCCAGGCTCCCACGCCAGCGCCGACGGACGTGCCCGCGGACCCGACCGACGGACCTGCCGCCGA
>CACZOW010000335.1 GCA_902782885.1 uncultured Ruminococcus sp.
CAGGAAGCAGCGCAAATACCGCCGCGGCGCGGAACAGTTGACAGAATCACGCGAAGAGGATAATATATCTGACGGTTAGTGAAACGCGCGCCTGCCAAAAACGCGGGAGGCCGTAAGCCGACAGAGTCAACTGCAAGGAGTGATAAAAATGAAAGCAGAGAAGAGCATGAAAATAGCGGAGCTGATCGATATCGACAGGGGCATTGCCGCCATCCTGATGAACGCGGGCATGCACTGTGTAGGCTGCATGGCGGCGCACGGCGAGAGCCTGGAAGACGCCTGCGAAGTACACGGCATCGACGCGGACAAAATGCTCGCCCGCATCAACGAGTACCTGGCGGACAAATAAGTTCCGCCTTGAGCGCCCGGGCTGACCGGGCGCTGTTGTTTACGATCACGCACTAATAAGAAGGGCAGGATCGCTCGATCGAGCGGACCTGCCCTTTGATTATGAATTATAATCTTTCGGCTCAAAAACCTCAATTTACTCAGGCGCTAAGCCGACATTTACCCTGGCACACCAGCCTCATTTACTATGGCATAAAAGTGACTTTCTCTCATTCTGTTTCCGCGCCGAACCACACCAGCGCGTAGCGGTCGTGGTACCAGGAGCATTGACCGTCTTCGGTCCACTGCTTCTCGTAGGAGAATTGAACGGGGCCCAGAATATACGGCTCGGGATCGGTGTTATGGTGGGGACCCATCAGGTTGCGGTTGGAATTGACCAGACGCACGCGCAGAGTGTTGACGCCTTCGCGCAGATACGGCGCGAGATTGACGTGATCGGAGAACATCAGCGCTTTGGCGAACCGTCCGTTTACGAAGATCTCGGCCACGGAGTAACGGCCCCGGAGCGTGAGTTCGGAGGGCGCGCCCGGCACATATTCGACGGATGTTTCAAATTCGACGCTGCCTGCGAAGAACGGGTAACCGGAGCGCGTGATGTCTGCCATATCGATTGATTCGGGCGCGGCGCAGATCGCCCGCGGACCGGTGTAGATCAGCGAGTTTTTAGGCCCCTTTTCGAAGCTCCCCGCGCCGGTGTCGATGCCGAAATGACCGTACAGGTAGATCGTCTCGATCTCGGTGTCGAACAGCAGGCAGTTCCGCAGCGTCTCGGATACGCCCCCGTACAGCACGTAATATACGTAATCGCGCTGGAAATAGTTGAGCTTTACCGTGACGTCGTTGACGCCGGTGTGCAGCAGGGAAGTAATGCCTGCGGTCAGGAACGACGGATCGAACCAGCCGCTGCCGGAGAATTCGAGGGGAGCTCCGTTGACCGTGAGGCCGAGGAGGTTCATGGGCTCGACGGCCACGTTGACCAGCGCGGGCAGTTCCTTTACCTCGAATTCGAAACGCAGCCACAGTTCGCCGGCGTAACGCGTGCGGTACAGTATATCGCGCACCAGCTCGATGGGACGGTCTGCTTCGAAGTTCACTCCGTCGTAAGAGATCCGCGCGTGATCCAGCGGAAGCATGTTCTGAGGCTTCGTGACGGAAGTGAACGGCCGATCAAGTTTTATCGGTGCGGAACGGACTACCGGGTCAAGTTCGTCTTCGCCTTCAAATTCAGTGACGACCACGGACTGGCCGGGTTCCAGATCCAGTTCGGTGCGCAGCGCGCCGCATTTCTCGCAGCGGTCCGCCTCCACGCGGCGGAACACGCCTTCCTCCAGATCAAGAATATTGAGATGCGCGGCGCCTTTGAGTCCGATGCGGACGCCTTTGACGGTCTCGCCGGTGAGGTTGACCACGAACGCCAGACGCCCGCGCTCGGTGCGGCGGAGCATTGCCCGCACGTCGTGCAGACGCGTGGAAACACGCAGCTCCGATTCGGCGGCCAGCGTATCCAGATCCGTGTTCGATTTCAGGAAATCCAGCGTGCCCGGGGCGGCAATACGGCCGTCGATACGTTCCGGCGCGGCGTCGGTCAATACGAACCGGCCTCCCTGTGCTGCAAATTCCCGCAGCAGCTTTGCGGTGGACGCGTCCAGCGAATAGATCTTCGGCAGTACCACGCAGGTGTAGCTCTGCTGACCTACAATAAGTTTTCCGTCTTCCACACGGCCGTATCTGCGCATCAGATCCTCGTCGCCGTAATGGAAACCGATGTGCCGGTCATACAGCGCCCAGGAAACGCCTCGCAGCGACTCGTCCAGTTCCGCCACGGTGGCGGCATCCAGCTCGCGTTTGTAATTCAGCCAGCAGGAATGTACCGGATGCAGCATCAGTACGGGCGCGATCTCGCTGCCGCGGGAGAGCGTGTAGCCCAGCCGGTTGAAATATTCGTCGAAATGTTTCATCTGTTTCTGCCAGGGCAGATGCTGGGAGTAGTGGGCGGGGTAGTCGCGCTTGCGTTGACCGCGTTCGGAGTAGGGGTACAGGTGCTGGCACATCAGATTGATGCCGGC
>CACZOW010000336.1 GCA_902782885.1 uncultured Ruminococcus sp.
GTATCGTCCAGCAGCAGCGCCACGATCTTCCAGCTCTTTTGGTCCGCGACGGCGGAAAATATCTTGTCCGCCTTGTTTCCCTCGAGGGAGACCGAGTTGATCATGCCGGGGTTTTTGCAGGCCGTGATGCACTCGAGGATCGTGTCCGGATCCGGGCTGTCCAGGCTGAACTTTACGTCGGGGTGATCTGCCTGAATGAGCCCGATCATCCATTTCAGTATGTCCGCGTCGCCCTCGTGCACGCCGGAGCAGACGTCCAGGTAGTCGGCTCTGCTGTCCAGCTGCCGCGTTGCCAGCGCGCGGATAAACTCGCCGTCGCGCTTTTGTATTGCCTCCGCCACCGATCTGATAGCGCCGTTCAGTTTTTCTCCGATAATGATCATAGTGCCGCTCCTTTTTTTATTTCTTTCATGATTTCCGGAATGAGTTCGAAAAGATCGCCTTTGACCGAGATGTCCGCCAGTTTCATCATCGGCGTGGTGTCGTCGATGTCGATGGCAACTATAGTCTTGCAGGATTGCATGCCCACCAGATGCTGGATCTGGCCGGATATTCCGCAGGCAATGTAAACGTCGGCCTGCACGGTGGCGCCCGTCTGGCCGATCTGGTGAGGGTAGGCGATCCAGCCGTTGTCAACGGCCGCCCGGCTCGCGCCCACCGCGCCGCCGAGCTGTTTCGCGAACGCTTCGAGCAGGCGGAAGCCGTCCGGTCCCTTCATTGCCCGTCCGCCGGCGACAATAATGCGCGCGTCGCTGAGATTCACCGTCGACTCCTGCCGCCCGACAGACCGAAGGATCTCTTTTATATTCAGCGTATCCGAGGCCAGAATGCTTTCCCGGATCAGTCTGCCGGTCCGGCCCGGTTCCGGGGAAGGCATCGGCATCACTTTAGGCCGTACGGTCGCCATCTGCGGCCGGTGATCCGTGCATTTGATCGTGGCCATGATGTTGCCGCCGAAGGCCGGCCGGGTCTGAAGCAGATTTCCGCTGTCGGGATCGATGGCAAGTCCCGTGCAGTCTGCGGTGAGTCCGGTGTGGATCCGGCTCGCAAGGCGCGGGATCAGCGCACGTCCGCGGGAGGTGGCGGCGCACAGGACGATCTCGGGGCGGTATTTTTCGACCAGCCTTTCGAGCACATGGCACTCCAGTTCGTCGTTGAACGCCCGCATCCTCGCGTCGTCCACGGCAACGATCACGTCCGCGCCGTACGCATAAAGCGCGTCCGGATGTTCCGAAAAGCCGCTGCCGAGGACAACGGTCCATACCTCGCACCCTCCGGCCGCCGCGAGCTCGCGCGCTTTGCCCAGCAGCTCGTACGAGACGGGGTGTATGTCCCCGCCGGCACACTCAGAAACCGTCCAGACGTTCCGGTACGACCGGCGGTCGAATTCGTCAATAATTTTCATACGCTTTCCTCCCTGACGTCTGCCCGGATCAGCCCGCGGCGGAACAGCTCTTCGGTCAATGCTTTCGCGGCTTCTGAAGGCGCCGCGCAGATGCGGACGGAGGCGCCGGCGCGCACGGCGGGGGGCTCCGTTTTTACCACGCGCGTCGGGGAGGCGTTCAACCCGATTTTATCCGGCTCGGCGCCAATATCCTCCGGCGACCAGATCGCGATCTCCGCCGCCCGCGCTTTTCGAGCGTTCCGGAGCGTAGGGATGCGGGGCACGTTGATGTCTTTCAGCACGGTGATCAATGCGGGAAACCGCAGTTTCAGCACGTCGTAACCGGTTTCGTTCATGCGCGACACCGTGATGCTGTCCGGGCAGATGTCGTCGACCGAGGAGACGTTGGCGGCCTGCATGATGTCCAGCTTTGCGGCAATGCCCGGTCCCACCTGGGCGGTGTCGCCGTCAACGGCCTGTTTTCCGCATATGATCAGATCCGCGCCGCCGAGCCGTTCGATCGCCTTCGCCAGGGCGTAGCTCGTTGCCCACGTATCCGAGCCGGCAAACCCTCTGCCGCTCAGCAGCACCGCCCGGTCCGCGCCCATTGACAGCGCTTCGACCAGCACATTTTTAGCGTTTTCCGGCCCCATCGAAAGGGCAACGACCTCGCCCCCGCACCGTTCCCGTATCCGGAGCGCCTCCTCCACCGCGTACAGATCGAACGGATTCAGGACCGCTTTCGTGCCTTCCCGCACGATCCGTTTGGTCTCGGGATCGATCTTCGCGTCGGTAGTCGCGGGGACTTGTTTGACACAGACTACGATCCTCATCACGTTGCCCTCCTCGCCGCGCCGGCCGCCATCTCCTCGATGACCGTGTACTGGGTCTTAAAGCCCAGCAGGGAAAGGTACATTCCGCAGGACGGATAATATTCCCGCAGCTGCCCGAGGGTCGCGACCGGATCGAACGCCGCGTCCTCCGGGATGGGATACCCCACGACGTCCGAAAGCAGGAACAGTTTTTTGGACATCCACGCCTCGATGAACACCGGCAGACCGGGGTATTCGGAAAGCAGCCGGTCCGTCACCGCGTTCCGGTCAATGATCGGCTGCGTGATCACAAATGACGCGCCGGCGTCAAGCTTGCGCTTCAGTTTTTCGAATTCGTGCGCTTCGGGTTCGTACGGATTGAACGCTACGCCGACGGTGAAGGCAGGGTAGTGCTGCCTGATGTACCGGGTCAGTTCCACCGACGTTACGGAAGCGGTGTCTTTCGCTTCCACGTCGGAAGGCCGCAGTTTCGGCAGCCGGGGCGATCCGTCGCCGCTGATCGCGAGGATCGAGCGAATGCCCAGCTTTTCGCAGGCAGAGAGGATACCGTCCAGATCTTCTTTGGTGTGAAATGTGTTCAGGTGGATAAGAACCTGATCCGGCCGCGCGCGGAGCCCGAGTTCCTCGATGCACTCGTGGCCCTGGAACGCCAGGAGGCCCATCGCGTTGTCGGTTATCGACGCCGTGAATCCGCTTTCCATCACCCGCTCGAATTTGGACGCGAACAGTCCCAGGTCATCTTCCAGTTTCTGCGAGTCCTGCTTCGGCGGTATGAGTTCGACGTGAAAACCGGCGGGTCGTATCCGGTCGTTGATTGGTGTCATGCTGTTACCATGCCGGGCGGCAACGGCTCCGGTCTGAATGAAAGCGGACGCCGCTGGATTGCCCGCTTTGTTTGTCAGTTCGTTCTTCCGTAAATAACATATCAAAACGATAGGTAATTTGTCAAGCTGTAATTTTACCAGCAGCTCCGCGCAATTTTATTTGACCTTTACTACTGAAAGTGGTACAATTCGCGCATCTTTCCGCATTTTTGGCGGAAAGAAGGTAAAAATGCGGACAATTGACCGCGCCGGAACGGGTACGGGCGGCGAAAAGCAGTAAAATGGACGGAGAATCAGCAAAACGCGCAGAAAGAGTTCTGGGCATAGTGAGATTGGCGGCGGCGGTCACGGCAGTGGCGGCGGTCGTCGTTGTCCTCTTTTGCGGGTTCGTTGCGTCCGGCAGTATTGACCGCGCAGGCAGCGGGGCGGCGGAACGGAGTTCGTTCGTTTTGATCGAATCCCGGACGGAAGCGCATTCTCCCACAGCGGCGCCGACGCTCACTCCTGCCCCCACTGCCGCACCGACGGAAACGCCTACGCCGACACCTACGGCAACGCCGAGCCCCACTCCGACACCGACACCTACGGCAACGCCGAGTCCTACGCCCACGCCGACACCGAGCCCCGCACCCACGCCGACGCGCAAACCGTCGACGCCCACGCCGCGGCCGACCAAAACGCCGACTCCGACTGTACCCGTGACGGGTATTGACCCCGCCGCCGTGTTCCGGTCACAGCGCAGTTTCGGCGCCGCGGAGGTATCCGAAGGCTGCTTCCGCGTGATCTTTGACCCCGGTGCCGACGTATATTACAGCAAGGCGGATTTCGTGAAAGCGCTGCTCACCGATTTTTACTACTATGTGCGCGTGCGCAACGGCGGCAAATTCCCGTCAAGCAAGTACAACTCGCTCGACACGTATCTTTCATACCTGACGTCGTATAACGGCGTAATGAACAATTTTGAACCGCTCTCGGACAACATTAGCGGCTGCTTCCTTTCGAAAGATCCGTTCGGCGATCTGGCAAACCAGAAATACAGAAAAGGCTTCGTCGGTTTCTGCTTCCAGAACGGGCGCTACGTCGATTTCTTCTATTACATTAAGGAAGCTTTTTATTACTGGCGCACCGAGGAGGGCTACGGTCTGGGCGATCCGGAAAAGCGCGAGCGGGGCAGAGACATGCTGTCCGAATCGTGGGCGCCGTTCGTTGACATGTGCAAGATCTTTTACTACAACGCGCAGACCATACAGCCCCTCTATCCGAAGAGCACCCGCACTTATAAACTGGTGCGCGACTTCCCGTTCGCGGCGACCCCCGACCGGACGCTGCCGACGGAGTACGATCCGAATACGGGCATTATCATTGACGTCAAACTGACGCGGCCCGGGTACACGTTCCGGGGCTGGTACCGCGATCCCGGGTGTTCGGGCGAAGCGGTGACGGCGCTGCCCGCGGGGACAACAGGAGACATCACACTTTACGCCGGCTGGGTCAAAAACTGATCCGGACCGCGCGGGGACAATGACATACAGAACGGAGGCGCCGATCAAAATGGCAATATTCGAAAAATTCGTCAACCGCTCCGAATTCACATCGTACGAGGACATGAAAGCCAATCTGCGAATTACCGTGCCGGAGGATTTCAACTTCGCGTACGACGTACTGGACGTCATTGCCGCCGAAAAGCCCGAAAACCGGGCCATGGTCTGGTGCGACGATACCGGCGCGGAGCGTGTGTTCACATACCGGGAAATGTCGGTATTGTCCATGCGCGCCGCGAATTACTTCGCCTCCCTGGGCATACGCAAAGGCGACAGCGTGGTGCTGGTGCTGAAGCGGCATTACCAGTTCTGGTACGCGCTGATGGGACTTCACCGCCTCGGCGCCATCGCGGTGCCGGCAACGCACCTGCTCACGGCCAAAGACCTGGAATACCGTTTCCTGCGCGCGGACGTGAAGGCGATCGTGTGCACTACGGATCACGATTTCTATAAACAGGTGGATATAGCGCAGCTGACTTCGCCTACGCTGAAGCTGAAGCTCTACGCGGGCGGACACGGCAGCGTGCCGGAAGGGGACTGGCTGGATTTTGACGCCGGCGTCGCCGCCGCTCCGGAGCAGTTCCCGCGCCCCTCGGGCGATGCCGCGGTGCACAACGACGACACCATGCTCCTGTATTTCACCTCGGGCACTTCGGGCTATCCGAAAATGGTCATACACGATTTCGCGTACCCGCTGGGGCACATCATCACGGCGGGGTACTGGCACAACGTCCGCGAAGGCGGCCTGCACATGACTGTGGCGGAAACGGGCTGGGCCAAGGCGGTCTGGGGCAAACTGTACGGTCAATGGCTGGGCGAGAGCGCGATCTTCGTGTACGATATGGAGAAGTTTGACCCCAACAAGCTGCTGCAGAAGATGCAGGACTATAAATTGACCACGTTCTGTTCGCCGCCCACCATGTACCGCTTCATGATGAAAGAAGATATGAAGAGCTACGATCTGTCGACGCTCAAAGAATTGACCGTGGCGGGCGAGGCGCTGAATCCGGAGGTGTTCAACCGCATCAAAGACGCCACCGGCATCGAGATGCGCGAGTGCTACGGCCAGACCGAAGTCGTGGCGCTGGTCTGCACCTTCCCGTGGATGAAGAAGAAACCGGGTTCCATGGGCAAACCGTCGCCCTGCTACGACGTGGATATCGTTGACAACGACATGCGCTCCTGCTACCCCGGCGAAGTGGGCGAGATCGTGATCAATACCTCCAAAGGCCGTCCTATCGGGATGTTCAAAGGCTACCACAAAGACCCGGAACTGACCGCGGAAGTGTGGCACGACGGCTATTATCACACCTGCGATCTGGCGTACCGCGATGAGGAAGGCTATTTCTGGTACGTGGGCCGCAAGGACGACGTGATCAAAAGCTCCGGCTACCGCATCGGACCCTTCGAGGTGGAATCCGCGCTGATGACTCACCCGGCGGTGCTGGAATGCGCCATCACGGGCGTGCCCGACGAGCTGCGCGGCCAGGTGGTCAAAGCCACCATCGTGCTGGCCCGCGGCTGGACCGCGTCCGACGAGCTCAAGAAGGAACTGCAGAACCACGTCAAGCGGACAACCGCCCCCTACAAATACCCCCGCGTCGTCGAGTTTGTCGACGAGCTGCCCAAGACTATCAGCGGCAAGATCCGCCGCGTGGAGATCCGCGACAAAGATGCCGCAAAAAGTGATAAATGAGGCTTTAGTGCTTGGGTAAACGAGGCTTTAGTGCCTGAGTATATGTAGGCTTTTTTCTTGGGTAAATGTCGGGCGGGGTTCTTCCGGGGCTCGACAGGCACAAAAAGAACGAAAAAGTAGGACAGAAATCCTCATTTGGGCGATTCTGTCCTATTTTTTCAGAAATAGCGGCAACAAAAATGGTATTGATGTTTTTGTAATGATGCGGTATAAGTAAATCGTTGCATACCGGCCCTGACATAACGTACCTTTTCGGAGGCGTAAATAATGAAACGAAGACGTAATATATTGACCCGTGTTCTGCTGATCCTTGCGGCGGCAGCGGTGATGAGCGCACTATTCCCGGGCTGCGGCGGAGGCGGCGGCAAAACAGTCAGACCCACGCTGGAACCGGTCGAGGTGGGAGAATACGTGGAGGTCCCCGGCGCGTACACCACGGAGATCGACGTGCCCGAACTGTTCACGGCGGAGGAAGCCGGCAAGACCCGCGATGTCGCAAATCTGCTGAACACCCGCGACGCGATCCCGGACACCTGGGTGGCCACCGACGACCTGGGCCGCTCTGCCCCGATCTCTTCAAAAGCGCCCACGGACCGCAAACTGGGCATCTTTTACTTCCTTTGGCACGACACCGGAACGCACGGCGGGGACGGAAAGATATACGACCATTCCAAAGCGTTCTACGAGGGCGGTACCGACGAGCTCATTTCCGTGATGAAAAGCGGGCCGTTGGGCTTTGCGCATTACTGGGCGGAACCGTATTTCGGGTATTACAGTTCAAGCGACGAATGGGTGATCCGGAAGTATACGGCGCAGTTGACCGCTGCCGGGATCGACTTCATTTTTATTGACGCTACCAACGGCCTCACGTACCAGTCGACGTACGAAAAAATATTGAAGACCTGGACAAAGATGCGCGCGGAAGGGAACCCCACGCCGCAGATCGCCTTCCACTGCGGCATAAACGACGAAGCGGGCCCGAAGTCGTTCAAAGCGCTCTGGAGCAATCTCTACTCCCGGGGCAAATACAGCGAATTCTGGTTCCGTTATGAGGGCAAACCGCTGATCTTCCTTTCGAAAGCCTATTACGATTCGCTGCCGCAGGAACAGCGCGATTTCTTTACGGTAAGACACAGCTGGGCGGATACGAAATCGAGCTGGTACACTAAAAACGGCGGGATCAACTGCTGGCCCTGGGCGGACATGTACCCTCAGGGAGAGGGCAAGGGCCCCGACGGGAAGCTGGAGCAGATGATCGTCATGAGCGGCTTCTGGGCCAACGGCAGCTTCGGCACCAACGGCGGCCGAAGCTATTCCTACAAAAACGGCGGCCAGCCCGCGGGAGGCAATTTCGGCTTCGACCTGACCGACAGCGGCCTTTCCGGCCAGGGCATCGCGTTTCAGGAGCAGTACGAGTACGCCATCGGGAAGGATCCGGGGCTGATCATGCTCGTGGGCTGGAACGAATGGTGGGCGGGCCGCTGGGAGGCAGGCGCCGCGATAGGGCAGACGATCGCCAACACCTACAAAGTAACGGACGATAAAAACTGGACGCGCAATTATTTCGTTGACACGTTCAATCCAGAATTCTCCCGGGACATCGAACCGGTAAAGGGCATTTACAACGACAATTACTACTACCAGATGGTCCTGAACAACAGAACTTACAAGGGCACGCGCGCGTTGCTTCCGGCGTTCGGGCAGCGGAATATCGACATTGACGGCCCGCTCGGACAATGGCACGCGGTCGGTCCCGAGTTCCGCGATACGGCGGGGGATATCACGCACCGGAAAGCGTATTCGTACGTGGGCCGCATACGGTACATCAACGAGAGCGGGCGCAACGATATCGTCACCGCGAAAGTGTCCGTATCGGGCGGAAAAGTGTATTTTATGGCTGAGTGCGCCGGATATATCACTGCGCCGGAGGGCACGAACTGGATGAACCTGTTTATTGACGCCGACTGCGACCATTCCACCGGCTGGTACGGGTACGACTACGTGCTTAACCGCGGGCGCGACGGGAACTCGGCGGCCGTGGCCGAATTCGTAAACGGCACGTGGGAGCAGCGCGAGATCGGAAAAGCGGAGCTGCGCGTTTCGGGCAATATAATTCAGCTCGGCGTTGACGCCGCACTCATCAAGGTAGGCGACACGTTCGACTTCAAGTGGGCGGACAATTCCGTTGACGCCGGCGACATCATGCAGTTTATCGACCAGGGCGACGCGGCGCCGAACGACCGCTTCAATTTCCGCTACACACGCGCGTCCGCGGGGCTGGCTCTCCCCGACTGCCTTACCGCGGATATGACGGTACTGAAGGCCGGTTCCTACTTTGCGTTCAGCGGCGGCGGGTTCGTGCGTCTGGACAGCTCTACCACCAAAGCGGTCTTCCTGGGGGACGGCAGCCACTATTA
>CACZOW010000337.1 GCA_902782885.1 uncultured Ruminococcus sp.
CTGGCGGCGGGGGTCAATACGGTCGACGTCAAAGAAGTGGAAGCCACCGGCAGAACGATCGGATTCGCGTGGCTGAATCAGGGGTTTCATAAATTGACCGGCGTGAAGACCGGCTGGTACAAATTGACACAGATCACCGGACTTATCGCGCTTGCCGTCGTCGGCGCGCTCGCGGTGCTGGGGCTCGTGCAGCTGATCCGGCGGCGCAGTCTGAAAAAAGTCGATCCGGAGCTGCTGACGCTGGGCGGGCTGTTTATCGCGACGGGGCTTATGTACGTGCTGTTCGAACTGATAAAAGTAAATTACCGCCCGATCATCATGCCGGGCGATACCGCGGCGGAAGCGTCGTTCCCGTCGTCTCACACCATGCTCGTAGTCACGGTGATGGGCGGAACGCTGCTGATCCTTGACCGGTATATAAAAGACCGCCGGCTGTGTGTGAGCCTGCGGGCGCTGTGCGTGTTGACCGCGCTCATAACCGTGTTCGGACGGCTGATCTCGGGCGTGCACTGGTTTACGGATATCGTTGCCGCTCTGCTGCTCAGCACGGCGCTGATAGCGGGATATATGATCGCGGATAAGATCGTGCGCGAAAAGACGGCGCACGGCGGTACCGTTACGGAGGATAATTGATATGCTTACTGTTTATCTGGCGGGCGGATGCTTCTGGGGAATGCAGAAATATCTGGACATTACGCCGGGCGTGATCGAAACGACCGTGGGATATGCCAACGGCTCCACCGAAGCGCCCACGTACAGGGACGTATGCGGCGGCAGCGGCCATGCGGAGACGGTCAAAGTGACGTACGATCCGGATCTGATCTCTACCGAAGAACTGCTGGAGCGGTATTTCGACGTGATCGATCCGCTTTCGGTGAACCGTCAGGGCGGGGATTCGGGCGTGCAGTACCGCACCGGCATATATTGGGACGACGCGGCGCAGGAAGCCGCTGTTAGAGCGTTTGCCGAAGCCAAAGACCGCGAACTGGGCGGGCAGATGAAAGTGGAGATATTGCCGCTTTACGGATTCTGGCCGGCGGAGGAGTACCATCAGAAATATCTTGACAAAAACCCGGGCGGATATTGCCACATACCCCGCTCCAAACTAATACCCGCAGGAAAGTGAGGCAGAACGATGAACGAGATTATCACCAAACGCAACGAACTGCTGGCGCAAAAAGTGATCAAAGGGCTCGAATCCCGCAATATGAGCGGCTATTATGCCAAAGACCGTGAAGAAGCGCTCCGGATCGCACTTCCGCTTATACCGGAAGGCAGCAGCATCGGCATGGGCGGCGCCATGAGCGCGCTCGAAATAGGCCTTCCGCAGACGCTGAAGCAGGGGAATTACAGGTTTATCGACCGGGACGCCGCGGCGGACAAACGGCGCGCTATGCTGGACGCGTACGACGCGGATGTGTTTATTTCCGGCACCAACGCCATCACGGAAGACGGCGTGCTGGTCAATATCGACGGCAACGCCAACCGCGTTTCCGCTATTGCCCACGGGCCCCGCAAACTGGTCATCATTGCCGGCATGAACAAAGTTACGCCCGACGTGGACAGCGCGATGAAACGCGCCCGCAACGTTGCCGCCCCGATAAACGCCCAGCGTTTCGGGCTGTCGACGCCCTGTACCCGCACCGGCTCCTGCATGAACTGCAAATCTCCCGACACCATATGCTGCCAGTTTCTGATCACGCGTTATTCGCGCCACACCGGCCGGATCCACGTGATACTGGTGAACGACACACTGGGTTTTTGATCTTCCCGATATATATCTACCTCAAGAAAGGAATGCAGAATTATGGATATCGACGTTTACAAGAGATACTACGAAGCAGCCTGTACGTTCAACGGCGTAAAGCGCAAAGCCGCGGCGGTCACGCTCAGTTCCCGCTCCGGAGGCGGCGAGATCACGTACGCGGTGACCGTCAGCTTTTTCCCGCACCGCACTAAAGACGATTTTGCGGTCTCATATGACGCGTACTCTGAAAAAATACTGTTCTCCGGCAAGGGCAGGCGCAGCAAGAAAAAGGAAGCGGTGTACCTGAACTCGCTGACCGAAGCGGCGGACGAGGCAGCAAATGCGATCGGCGGCAGGATCTTTTGGGACAAACCGCTCGGGGAGGAGCAGCGCGCATGAAGAAAAAGCTGACCATCCTGCATTCCAACGACATCCACGGCGATTTCCTGCCGAAAGTCGGGGAGGACAATATTGAAAAAGGCGGTCTCCCGCGGCTTTCCGGCTATGTGAAGAAAGTGCGCGCGGAGGAGGAGAACGTCATATATCTTAACGCGGGCGACATGTTCCGCGGCTCTGTGATCGACTCGGAATTCCGCGGATTGTCCACCATCGAACTGATGAACATGCTGGCGCCGGACGCCTCCACCGTGGGCAACCACGAGGTGGATTACGGCATTGCCCACCTGCTGTTCCTGGAGCGCTGCGCCCGGTTCCCGATCATCAACTCCGACCTGTACATAACTCTGAACAACTCGCGCCTGTTTAAACCGTACATCAACCTGGAAGTGGGCGGCATGCGCGTGATGATCATGGGACTGCTGACCGAGGAAGTGATCGCGTCGACGAAGAGCGAACAGGTCATCGGCTCATACATCAACGTGGCGGAGGCGGCAAAGGAAGTCGGTATCGTTGCGGACAACTACCGCACCAAAGACACCGACATCTTCATCCTGCTCACGCATATCGGCATCGAGAAGGACCGCGAACTGGCCGGGCTCCTGAACCCTGACTGGGGCGTGGATATGATCATCGGAGGTCACTCCCACACGTTTATGGAAGCGCCGGAATTCGTGAACGGCATCCCCATCGTACAGGCGGGCACCGGATCCGGTCAGATCGGCCGCTTCGATCTGGAGTATGATGACGTGTCAAAAAAGATCACCGGCCTCAAGTGGGAACTTATGCCGATCAGTACCTGGACCGCGCCGGTGGATCCGCTGATCGGCGAGATGCTGACCCGCTTCAAGTCGCAGACGGACGCCAAATATCACCGCGTCGTCACGAACTTCGCGCGCGAACTTACGCATCCTTCCCGCATCCAGGAGACCGAGATGGGTAACCTATATGCAGACCTCCTGCAGGAAGACAGCAGTTTCGACATCATGTTCATGGGTTCCGGCTCCATCCGCAAGAAGGCAATGGGTCCCATCGTGGAATATCAGGATATGATGGAGAATACCCCTTTCGACGACGTGCTCTGGATGCTTAAAGTCACCGGCGCGGAACTGCGGCACATGATACAGTTCATCATGCGCGACGACGCCTGGGAAGGGCATACCGAGTTTTATCAGTATTCCAAAGGTATGCGCATCGTATACCGCAAGAGCACGCATACGCTCGTAGAATTGTCGTTCCGGGGCAAAGAAGTCGAGGACGGCGACGAATATCTGATCGC
>CACZOW010000338.1 GCA_902782885.1 uncultured Ruminococcus sp.
CGCGGAAACGTAGCCGCGGTCGAACTGCATGCCTTCCACTACTTCGAGGTTGGTGCCCATGGTCTTGGACTCTTCCACGGTGATGACGCCGTCGTTGGTAACTTTCTCCATCGCGCTGGCGACCATCTCGCCGACCGCTTCGTCGTTGGCGGATACGGCGGCAACGCGGGCAATGTCGTCGCGGCCGCGCACTTTAACGCTGTCTTCGCGGATGCTCTCGACGGTGGCTTCAACGGCTCTGGCAATACCCTTCTTAAGGATCATCGGATTCGCGCCGGCGGCAATATTCTTAAGGCCTTCCCGGATGATCGCCTGCGCCAGCAGCGTCGCGGTGGTAGTACCGTCGCCGGCCACGTCGTTGGTCTTCGTGGCGACTTCCTTCACCAGCTGCGCGACCATGTTCATGAAGCGGTCTTCAAATTCGATCTCTTTTGCGATCGTTACGCCGTCGTTGGTGATGAGCGGCGCGCCGTATTTTTTATCAAGGACAACGTTGCGGCCCTTGGGTCCCAGTGTGATCTTTACGGTATCGGCCAGCTGGTCAACACCCTTTACCAGCGCTTTTCTGGAATCTTCGCTGAATTTGATTTCTTTTGCCATAATGATTGCCTCCGATCATCAATCCGTAACGACGGCCAGGATATCGCCCTGTTTAAGGATCGTATACTCCACGCCTTCGAATTTATATTCGGTGCCCGCATATTTGCTGGTAAGCACCTTATCGCCTACTTTTACTTCCATGGGAACCAGTTTTCCGTCCACAACGGCACCCGGTCCTACCGCAACGACCTCAGCCAGCTGAGGTTTTTCCTTCGCGGAACCCGGCAGAATAATGCCGCTCTTCGTGGTCTCTTCGGTTTCCAGCATTTTGATGGCAACCTTGTCGCCTAAAGGTTTGATCGTCATTTTTGTTTTCCTCCTGTTTCAAATGAAATCATCTGATCTCGAGCTTTTAGCACTCAACAGCCGTGAGTGCTAACAGCTATGCGTACTATACCAACTTGCACATGTTAATACAAGCTGCGTTTTTTGCCGTTTTTTGAATATATCTCGCGCTAACACGTTTTTTCACGGTTTTGCGATATATTTCATACACAATCAATTTATTCGGCCGCAACGAGCTTGGCATACGCGAGCATCAGCCGCTTCATGCCGGCGCGGTCAAACACGATCTCCACTACCGTATCCGCACCTTCCCCGGTCACTTTGACCACGCTGCCGTCGCCGAACTTCTTATGGCTCACGCGTTGTCCTTCTTTGACCGACGTGAGGTAATCGCCGCCTGCGGACGGCGTGGTGATAAAACGGCCGAAGCGGCTGCCGCCGAACTGCCCCGCAGAAGCGTCGCGCACCGAGTCCGACCCTTTTTGCGCACCGGTGCCGGCATCCGTGCGTCTGACCGCGGGCGGAATATTGATCTCGATATTCCGCTTGACCGGCTGTGCCGTCCGGCCCGCTGAATGATCACGGAAACGGTCATTGTCAGAGCCGTCATATCCGCTGAAGCTGCTCCGGCGCGAACCGTAATGATCACCGCTGCCATAATGATCGCCCCGGCCGTAGCCGTAAGTCCTTCCCCTGTCCGAACCGTACCCCCTGGCGGAATAATCTTCCACGGGGATATCCCGCAGAAAGCGCGACGGCGGGTACTGCGCCGATTTGCCGTATAACATGCGCCAGTTTGCGTACGTAAGATACAGCTTGCGCTCCGCGCGCGTGACGGCAACGTACATCAGCCTGCGTTCCTCGTCCATCGCGCCGGGAGAATCCACCGACTGCATCGACGGAAATACACCTTCCTCCAGCCCCGCGACGAACACGACCGGGAACTCCAGCCCTTTGGCGCTGTGTATAGTGGACAGGGTGACCTTGGAATTTTCGTCCGCGTCCGGATCGTTCTGCCCGTCCGATTCGGTGTTGAGCGAGACCGACTCCAGAAATTGCGTGAATATTTTATCCGCGGTATCGTATTCTTCTTCCAGAGCGTCTTCGAACGAGCGCGTCACGGAAAGGAATTCTTTGATGTTCTCGACTTTCGCGTCGCCTTCTACAGTATTCTCAAGGCGGTATTCCTCGGCGATCCCGGTCAGCTCGATCAGGAAAGAAACAAAATCCGTGAGCGACGTGTATTGTGACAGCATTGACCGCAATTTTTCCGTCAATCTGTAAAATTCGGTCAATTTGTCCTTTGCCCGCGCGAGTTCGGGGCGGCGGTCAATGTGGCCCAGTACTTCATACATGCTTACGCCTTCCGCCCGCGCCGCCAGCGACAACCGCTCCACCGTGGTGTCGCCGATGCCGCGCTTAGGTACATTGATGATCCGGCGGAGAGACGATTCGTCCGAGGGGTTGCCCAGCAGCCGCAGGTACGCCACCAGATCCTTGATCTCCTTGCGGTCGTAGAATTTCATTCCGCCGTACACCTTGTACGGGATGCGCAGCCGCGTAAGACTGCGCTCGATACCGGCGGACAACGCGTTTATCCTGTACAGCACCGCGAAATCCGAATACGTCATAAAGCCGGAATCCACCTGCCGTTTGATCTCGCCGCAGATAAAATCCGCCTCGTCGTTGTGGTCCTGCGCGCTGTAGCAAACGACTTCATCCCCGGAAGCGGCGTCCGTCCAGAGTTTCTTGCCGGTGCGGGTGCGGTTGCGGCTGATCACGTCGTTGGCGATCTTCAGGATACGGCCGGTGGAACGGTAGTTCTGCTCAAGTTTTACCACCTTCGCGCCGGGATGCTCCTTCTCAAACGAGAGAATATTTTCCACTACGGCGCCGCGGAAGCTGTATATGCTCTGATCGTCATCGCCCACGACGCAAAGGTTGCCGTCCCTGCCGGTCAGCATATTGACCAGCCGGTGCTGCATGCGGTTGGTGTCCTGATATTCATCCACCAGCACGTATCGGAAATATGTCCGGTAATACTCCAGTATTTCCGGATGCTCCTCCCACAGCCGGATCACGCAGAGGATCATATCGTCGAAGTCCATGCAGTTGGTGGTGCGCAGGATCTCCTGATATTCACGGTACACTTTTGCGGTAAGGCGGGAGTTGAAATCGTCAGCCTCTTTCTCCGCCTGCGCAGGTGTGACCATGCGCTCTTTGAAACGCTCTATCTGTGCCCGGAACATTTTGGGAGGATAGACCTTTTCGTCCAGATTCAGACGTTTCAGAGCGGATCTGACGGTCTCCAGCGATTCGGCGTCGGCATAAATGGTAAACGATTGCGTATAGCCCAGAAGCTCGGCATGGCGGCGCAGGATGCGGCCGCAGCAGGAGTGGAACGTGCCGATCCAGGAGTAGAAATTGACCGCGTCGCCCAGCAGCGCGCCAATGCGTCTTTTCATCTCCGCCGCGGCTTTGTTGGTGAAGGTGATCGCCAGAATATTCTGCGACGGCACTCCCATCTCGCCTACAAGGTAAGCAAAACGGTATGTGAGGACGCGCGTCTTGCCGCTGCCGGCGCCCGCCAGCACCAGGAGCGGGCCGTCGCCGTATGTAACTGCCTCGAACTGCGGCGTATTAAGGATCTTACGGTACTGATCTATGGACATTGCAGGTATCTCTTTCTGAATTAATACGTTTCAGCTGCGCCGCTGGCGGAACACTTCGTACATCACCACACCGGCGGCAACGGACGCGTTCAGCGACGTGACTTTGCCCTTCATCGGTATGGTCAACACAAAGTCACAATTTTTGCGTGTCAGTTCAGCCATCCCGCTGCCCTCGCTGCCGATGACCAGCGCGAGAGGACAATCGAGATCCGCTTTGAAGAACTCGGTCTCTCCGGTAAGATCGGTACCGGCGACCCACAGTCCTTCCGATTTGAGCATCTCGAGCGTGCGGGCAATATTGACCACCCGCGCCACCGGCACGTGCGCCAGCGCACCGGCAGAAGCCTTGGCCACCGCGCCGGTGAGCGCACAGGCGCGGCGTTTGGGCACGATCACCCCGTGTGCCCCCACTGCGTCCGCGGTGCGTATGATCGCGCCCATGTTGTGCGGGTCCTGGATGCCGTCCAGGACAATAATGAACGGCTTTTCGCCTTTTTCCCGCGCCGCGTTCAGAATGTCTTCCGGCTCCGCATACGGCGCCGCCGCGATATAGGCCGCCACGCCCTGATGATTCGCGCCGCGTTCGCCGGTGATATCCCGGATCGCCCGGTCGAGTTCCCTGCGGTCCACATATTTGACGAGCAGTCCGCGTTCCGCGCACATGGCTTCGATCGGTCTCAGCGCGCCGTGGGTCTCTCCCTCCGCGATCAGCACCTTGTTGATCGCGCGGCCCGCTTTCAGCGCCTCCGACACGGGATTGCGGCCGTATATCAGTTCATCGGGTGCGTTGTCCCCGTCATTATTGATCGCGGTTTTATGATCGTTCATCAGTTTCAGCTCCGTATTCGTATGATTTATCCAGGATCTCATTCAGGCGTTCCGTCTGACCCGACAGCCTGAGATAACCGAGCAGCGCCTCGAAACCGGTGGCCGCGTGGTAATCGCCC
>CACZOW010000339.1 GCA_902782885.1 uncultured Ruminococcus sp.
CATAACTGAATAGCGAGGCGTTGACGGAGAAAAGTACGGCGTGAGGAGCGGATCACAGAGAAGGGCAGGGAGCTGAGATTGCCCGTCCGCGGCACACCCGAAGTTCCCTCCCGAGCTTTCCGGCTGAACGTACGGCGTTGCCACCGCAATGCCGCGCCGCGTAGGTCGGAACGGGTCTGACCGTTACATCAGTGAGTGTTTATCGGATGCGATAAAAATGTGGGTGGTACCGCGGATATGCTTATTCGTCCCTGTCAGGTCTTGCCGGAAGGTGAGACGGGCGGGGCTTTTTTATTGCGGCAGCGGAGCGGCGCAGACGGCGCCGGGCAATGCAAAACGGCGGGCGCGGCGAAGACCGGCAGAGCCGCACATACAACAGAAGGAGCGACAACAGTATGGGAATCAGAGAGAGTCTTGACCAGATCAGGCAGAAGTTCGACGAACGCGTCGGGCAGGCCGGCGTACTTGGGCAGCTGGAAGAGCTGCGCGTGGCGTTTTTGGGCAAAAAAGGCGAGCTTACGGGCGTGCTCAGAGGTATGGGCAGCCTGAGCGCCGAGGAGCGGCCGGCGGTGGGTCAACGCGCCAACGAGATCCGCGCGTACATGGAGCAGAAGCTCAGCGAGCGCGTGGAGGCGCTTAAACGCAAGGCGCAGGAAGAAAAGCTGAAGAAAGAGGCCGTTGACGTCACGATGCCGGGCACGGTGCGCGAGAAGGGGTCGCTGCATCCCATCAATCAGATCATTGACGAAATGAAGGCGCTGTTCATCGGCATGGGATATACCGTTGCCGACGGTCCCGAGATCGAGTACGACTACTACAATTTCGAAGCGCTGAACCTGCCCGAAGGCCATCCCGCCCGCGACACGCAGGACACGTTCTACATCACCGACAAAATGCTGCTCCGCACCCAGACCTCCAGCGTGCAGATCCACGTTATGGAGCACAACAAACCGCCCTTCCGCATCATCGCGCCGGGCAAAGTGTACCGCGCGGACAACATGGACGCCACCCACTCTCCGATCTTCCATCAGATCGAGGGTCTGGTGGTGGACAAAGGCGTCACCATGGGCGACCTCAAAGGCACGCTGGAAGTGTACGCGAAATACATGTTCGGCGCAGGCACGCGGATCCGGCTGCGTCCGCACCATTTCCCCTTCACCGAACCCAGCGCGGAAGTTGACGTCTCCTGCTGGGCGTGCGGCGGCAAAGGCTGCCGCGTCTGCAAGGGCGAAGGCTGGATCGAAGTGCTGGGCTGCGGAATGGTGCATCCCGACGTGCTCAGAAGGTGCAATATTGACCCCGAAGTGTACAGCGGTTTCGCGTTCGGCATCGGTGTGGAACGTACCGCCATGGCGCGCTTCGGCGTGACGGACCTGCGTCAGTTCTTCGAGGGCGACGCGCGGTTCCTGGGTCAGTTCTGATGTGAAAGGGGAGATCGGATCATGAAAGCACCTGTAGAGTGGATGCTCAGTTATACAGACATAAAAGCGCAGACCAAAGAAGAAATACATGAACTGGCGTCGCAGATGACGCTCTCGGGCTCGAAAGTGGAGAGCGTGGACAGCGTGGGCGCCGATATAACGCGCGTGGTGATCGGACACGTCACCGACGTGAAGCCGCACGAGAATTCGGATCATTTGCAGATCTGCCTTGTTGACGCGGGCGGAGACGCTCCGCTCCAGATCGTCACCGGCGCGCCGAACGTGCGCGTGGGCGGCTACATTCCCACCGCGCTGGACGGGGCCAATATCGCCGGCGGCCACACCATTAAGACCGGCAAGCTCCGCGGCGTGGAATCCCAGGGCATGATGTGCTCTTTCGACGAGCTGGGACTGGACGCGGCGGATTATCCGGGCGGCATCCGGGACGGCCTGATCATACTGCAGGATCTGGAGGAATTCCGGGACTGTTCGGAAGCGGAACTGCAGGCAATGGTTGGCAAAAACGTGATGCAGGTGCTGGGCGCCGAAGGTACCGTGATCGATTTTGAGATCACTTCCAATCGCGCGGACTGCTTCAGCATCCTGGGGCTGGCGCGGGAAGCGGCGGTCACCGAGAACCGGCTCACCGGGAGAGGCGGGAAATTTAATTGCCCGCGGCCCGAAGTGAAAGAAGAGGCAACGGAGCGGGTGGACGAACTGGTGAAGGTGCGCGTTGACGCCCCGGATCTGTGCCCCAGATATATGGCGCGCGCGGTCACGGACGTGAAGATCGGACCTTCGCCCAAATGGATGCGCAAGCGCCTGGCGGAAGCCGGCGTGCGGCCGATAAATAATATCGTTGATATCACCAACTACGTGATGCTGGAATACGGCCAGCCGATGCACGCGTTCGACATCCGCACCATCCGCGGCCGCGAGATCACCGTGCGCCGCGCGCAGGACGGCGAGAAACTGACCACTCTGGATGAAGTTGAGCGCACGCTGGACAGCTCCATGCTGGTGATCGCGGACAAAGAAGGCGGCATCGCCGTGGCGGGCGTCATGGGCGGCCTTGATTCGGAGATCCGCGACGATACGCCTACCGTGGTGTTCGAGGCGGCAATATTCGACGGCGTCACCGTGCGCCGCGGCGCCAAGAAGATCGGCCTGCGCACCGAATCCTCCTCCCGCTTTGAGAAGGGCC
>CACZOW010000340.1 GCA_902782885.1 uncultured Ruminococcus sp.
GGCCGGAGCGCGGGGTCTTCGGTATAATCGTCCAGCAGCGTGAAGCCGCTCTCCCGCAGATATTCCGCCAGCGGGGGCGTGCCCACCAGGTACAGCCGCGCGCCGGGTTTCACTTTGTTGAGGTTATACACCAGCGCCTGAGCGGAAGTGCAGAAATCTTCCGCAGGCACCTCGATGCCGATCTTATGCAGCTTTTTTACATATTCCTTTACGCTTTTGGAGGAGTTGTTGGTGATGTAGATCGCATGCCGGCCCTGCTGCTTCAGTATGTCCAGAAACTCCAGCGTGCCGTCGAACAGCGTGGTGTCCAGATAGATGGTGCCGTCCATGTCCAGCAGGAAATATTTCACCTTGCGGAGCGCCGCAGTGCTTTTAACGTTTCGCTGCATTGTGCGTGCCTCCCTGCTGAGCTTCGTGCTTTTTGGCGGAATACCGCCACAGAACGATCGCGCGGCCGACGACCTGCACCACGTCCGCGCCCGTTGCCTCCGCCAGCGCTTCCGCCGCTTCTTTCGCGGACAGCGGCGACGTCTCCAGCGCCTTTATTTTTATCAGTTCGCGGGCTTCCAACGCGTCGTCCACCTGTTTTATCAGATTCTCCTCCACGCCGCTCTTGCCGATCTGAAAGACCGCCTGCAATCCGTTGGCCTGCGCCCGTAACTCCGATCTTGCCTTGCTCGTCAACATTTTATTGTCCTCTTTTCCCGCCCTGCGAAGCCGAGTGAATGGCAAAGCATTTCGTTCCCCAGAAATGCGGCGCCATCACTCGGTTCGCAGCTTGCCGTTTGCCCTTTGCCCCTTGCCATTTGCAATTTGCCATTTGCCATTTGCAATTTGCCCTTTGCACCTTGCCATTTGCAATTTGCCCTTTGCCCCTTGCCATTTGCCCGTTGCCATTTGCCATTTGCCATTTACAATTTGCCATTTGCCATTTACTCAATTGCCGCTTTCGCCGCAACATATTTTCTGAGCGTCTCCGGCGGGAATTTTGCCTGCCGCTCATACGTGTACAGTCCGTTCTTTTCCTGTTCCACGTCCGTGAGCTGCGTGTAGCAGAACGCGCACATATCCGGATCCTGCAAAAGCAGCGTCACCAGGCTGCAGAAGCGCTCAATGAATTCCTGCTCATTGGCCGGGCCCACGCCGTAGCCCCAGCCCGCGTCCGTCTCCGCCCAGCGCGTGCCGCCGAACTCGCTGCAGAAATACGGCGTATCCGGGAACCACGCTTTGGCGTCGGTAACGGGGGCGTGCGGCGGCGTTTTGCCCTCGGAATACGGCCTGATCCGCTCCGCCAGCACCGCGGCGTTCTGTTCGTAATCATGGAAATCGTACACGTCGGTGCCGGGCCGTCCGTCAATAGTAATATGATGGCTCCAGCCGCTGGTGTCGATCACCGGGCGCGACGGATCCAGCCGCTTGGTGAGTCTGTATATCGCGCCGAGCGTATCGTAGCCGCGGGGCGTTTCGTTGAACGGGCACCAGCCGATGATCGCCGGGCTGGAATAATCGCGCTCCACGATCTCGCTCCATTCTTCCATGAAAGAAGTAAACACCGCGGGATCGCACACGTCGAAGCCCCAGTTGGCGTGCTCGCCCCAGCAAAGGTAGCCGAGTTTGTCCGCCCAGTACAGGAAGCGCGGCTCGAATACTTTCTGGTGGAGGCGGGCGCCGTTGAAGCCCATTGCCATCGAGCGCTCGATATCCGCCCGGAGCTCGCGGTCGTCCGGCGCGGTGTATATGCCGTCGGGATAGAAGCCCTGGTCCAGGATCAGACGCTGGAACACCGGCTTGCCGTTGATCAGCACGCATTTGGGCGTCACTTCCACGCTGCGCATGCCGAAATAGGTGCGGATCCGGTCGTCGGGCTCGCCGGGCGCGGACAACACCACGTCCAGGTCGTACAGGTACGGCTTACCGGGTTCCCAGAGCGTTGCCCCCGGCATGGGGACGTCAATTTCGGTCTCGCCCCAGTTTGCCGCGGCGGTAAGGGTGCGGAGCACATTGTCCCCGTCGCGCACGGTGAGGGTCAATTCAGATCCTTCCGCGTAATACCGCTCCGGCCGCACGCGCACGCTGAGCTTTTCGTTCTTCACGTCCGGCGTGAGCAGCACCTGCTTAATATAGTGGTTGGGCACGTATTCTAGCCACACGGTCTGCCAGATGCCCGTGGTGCGGGTGTAGTGGCAGCCGGCGGAATAATAGTCGTAGCTTTGCTTGCCCGAAGGCTGCGCGGAGGAATGCACATCATCTTCCGCGCGCACCGTGAGGCGGAACTCCCGCGCGCCTTTAAGTTTGTCGGTTATGTCCAGGGAGAAGGGCGCGTAGCCGCCTTTGTGCCCGCCGGCGTATTCGTCATCCACCCACACCTGCGCGAAATAATCCACCGCGCCGAAATTGACCAGCACGCGGCCTTTCGCGGTGTCCCATTCGGGCTTCAGGGCGCATTGCCGCCGGTACCACACGCAGCGCATGAAATCTTTGTTTTCGATGCCGGACAGCTTGCTCTCGGGGCAGAACGGGACAACGATCTCGCGCCCGTATTTTGCGTCCGCGCGGAACATTCCGCGGGATACGCCGCTGTTGCCGTGGTCAATTTCAAACTCCCACTTTCCGTTGAGATTGAGCCAGCTGTCTTCACCGCGCCTGAGCTGCGGCCTGGGGTATTCGCTTCGCACCATAATATCAGGTTCCTTTCGTGTGCGCATGCCTGCGCCGACATTCACCGGAGCAATTTTACCATTTATGCGGGAAATTGTCGACAACAAAAAACAGGGACCGTCGCCGGCCCCTGCTTTGTCCGTTCGGCTGTCTGCGCAGCTTATTTCAGGATGCGGAATTTGCCGACAATGGGAAGCTCTTTGGCTTTGCCGTTGACCGCGTTGACAATGCCCAGGATCGCCAGGATTAAGGCGCACAGGCCGATGAGGCCGCCGATGATGCCGAAGATCATGCCGACGATCGGGATGATCGAGAGGATCCCGACGATAATGCTGATAACGATCTCAGCGATCGCCAGCACCAGGCCCTGATTCGCGTGGAAACGCGCGAATTTGGAGTCCTTCGCGGCAAAGATCGGGATGAGCACCAGGATGCCGATGTAGGCCAGGATCGCCATAACTTTGTTGTTCTCGATATCCTGCGGATCGAACTCCTCGGTGTAATCTTTGGTATTGCCCAGGTTCTTAACGGTTTCATTAACATCTGCCATGATAAATTTCCTCCTTTTCGCGGTGACAACACGCTTCCGCGCCCTTCCGGCCGCCCGCCTGCGCCGCCGCTGATTACGTATATTATAGCCC
>CACZOW010000341.1 GCA_902782885.1 uncultured Ruminococcus sp.
ACCGGTTCCTCCGTGGCAGGAGCGTCAACAGTAAACCGCCATAAGGCGCCGACCACATCGGCCGCTCCCTCCGGGCGCAGAAAGAATTCCGTCGCGGCCCGGTCGCCCGCGAAAAACTGCGCGTCTGCCGCGAATTTATATCCCGCGTTTGCCTGATACGATACTCTCAGAATATACTTTTTGCCCGCTTCAAACACGTGATCTTCGGGCAGCGGCTCATCCGGCGCGGCCGCGTCGAGCCAGATCGAACCGACGCTGTATTTGCCCGGCTCCAGCGAGGCCGCCTTCTCCGCCTTGGCGCCCGCAGCGGGAATAACCACCGAACACTTTGCCAGATCCAGCAATTCCGCCGCGCTGCCTTCTGACTTTACCACCAGCGTCAACGCGCACGTATCCGTCTCGATCCAGTGCTTGCCGGTGGCGGTCGGATCGTAGAACAGCTTCAGCGTCGCGTGGTATTCGCCCGGTGCGATATTTTCCGCGGTGCCCACCGTCTCATGATATACGGCATGCAGTTCCGCGTAATTGTACGGTCCGAGCTGGGGCGCCGTAAAGCACGCCGCATCTTCGCCTTCGATCTCAAATTTCATGTAGCTTCTTGCGTCGTGCACGTATTTTCCGCCCAGCTGCACACCTACGCTGTCGAAAGTGGAGGTTTCTCCCGGCGCGATCTCCAGGTTCAGTTCCGACGTCTGAAGTGTGGGGTAGTCGTCAGATGTTATCGACAGCGCCGCGGGTTCGGACTTGCCTGAAGCGAATTCATTGCCCTTTCCGTCTTTATACGCCGCCACGATTGCGGTATAATTGGCGTTGCCGGTATTGAACACGATCTCCGAAGCGTTGAACTCGGTCGTCTCCGCCGGGATATAGCTGATCAGCCTGATCTGCACACCTTCGCCGTCACATACCCACAGGTCGTAATACTCCGCGCCTTCTACCGGATCCCAGTACACGTAGTTGCTCTCCGGCTCGTAGTGCACGTTCACCGGCAGCGGCTCGCCGGGTATTTCGATGGCGTCGGAACCTTCAAATTCGCCGTGTTCCGCACCTTTGACCCACCTGACGGCAAAAGAGTATAAGTAGCCCGCGTGCAGATATTCGGTAAAATCGAAGCTGCAGTCGGTGACCGTCCCGCGGAAAACTGTCTGCCAGGTCCGCCAGTACAGCATGACTTCGTAGCCGGTGGCGCCTTCCTCCGGGTCCCAGGAGGCGACGTTGCCCTCCCAGCGGGCGTTCAGCGAATCCGCCGCGCTCACCTTCGGACTGAGGATCCCGAACAACGCGCACACGACCGCCAGCGCAGCGATCAATGCCGTCACGCCTGTAAGCAGTTTGTTTTTCATGATCCATGCCCCCTTAACGAGTTCAGCCGCGCCCTGCGGCTTTCTGCGAGAGCTTGTACAGCTCGTTCATCGCTTCGATCGGCGTCAATTCCTGCACTTTAAGATTCTTAAGGGTGTCGATTATTTCGTCCTGCATCACCGTATTCGCGGTGTAGGCAATAAGGTCCGGACTGCCGCCGTCGTAAATGTCGTCGGTTTTTGCGGCCTTGCCACGGCCTCTCCCCCGTCCGGAGGCGCCGGCGCCGCGTTTGCCCGGGCTCTCGCTCTCCAGCCGGTCCGCCAGTTCCTGCGCCCGCAGCGTCACCGTTTTTGGTATCCCCGCCAGCGCCGCCACGCATACGCCGTAGCTGCCGTCTGCCGCGCCGCGTTTGATCTTGCGTTTGAAAACGATGTTGTCCCCGGTGCGGTCCGCGTCAGAGCAGTAGTTTTTGACCCCGTCCATGCGGGATTCCAGCTCGGTGAGTTCGTGATAGTGGGTGGCAAACATCGTACGCGCCCCCACCGTGTCGTGGATGTATTCCAGCACCGCCCAGGCGATGGACAATCCGTCGAACGTGCCGGTGCCCCGCCCGATCTCGTCCAGGATCAGGAAGCTTTTCGCGGTGGCGCCCTGCAGTATATTCGCGACTTCGGTCATCTCCACCATGAACGTGCTGCGGCCGGACGCCAGGTCGTCGGAGGCGCCCACGCGGGTGAACAATTTATCCACCACGGAGATCCGGGCGTACGACGCGGGCACGAAGCTGCCGGCCTGGCACATCAGCACCGTGAGCGCGGTCTGCCGCATATATGTCGACTTACCTGCCATGTTCGGGCCGGTGATCACCAGCATGCGGTGGTCGCCGGAATTGAGCTCCACGTCGTTGGGAATGAAATCTCCCGCCGGCAGCACCTTTTCGATGACCGGATGGCGGCTGTCTTTAAGAATGATCTCCCCGTCCGGGCTGTCGCATACCTCCGGGCGGCAATAGTTTTCCCGGTCCGCCACTTCCGCGAGCGAGCAGAGCGCGTCCAGCACGGCCAGCGCCCGGGCGGTATCCGTGAGCGTGCCGGTGTGCTCGCCGACCTTGTCCCGCAATTCGGAGAACAGCCGGCTCTCCAGCCGTATCAGCCGCTCCTGCGCGCCCAGTATCGTGTCTTCCATCTGCTTCAGCTCTTCGGTAATGTAGCGCTCGCCGCCCGTTAAAGTTTGCTTGCGGATATACGTTTCGGGCACCAGTTCCTTGAACGAATTGGAGACCTCGATATAGTAGCCGAAAACTTTGTTGTAGCCGACTTTCAGGTTCTTGATGCCGGTGTTTTCCCGCTCCCGGGCTTCCAGCGCGGTGAGCCAGCCTTTGCCGCCGTTGGCCGCGTCCCGCAGTTTGTCGACTTCTTCGTCGTACCCGGCGCGGATATACCCGCCGTCTTTCAGCAGCATGGGCGGATCCGGCACCAGCGCGCGCTCCAGCAGCGCCTGTATGTCTTCCAGAGGGTCAATATCCGCCCCGCACTCCCGTATGAGCGCCGCGCGCAGTCCGCTCAGCGCGGCTTTCAGCGCGGGCAATTTCCCCAGCGACGCTCTCAGCGACACAAGGTCCCGGGGCGACGCGGTGCCCAGCGATACTTTGCCCGCCAGCCGCTCGATATCATATATGCCGTCCAGCAGTTCCCGGAGCTCCTGCCGCGTCATGAACGCGTCCTTCAGCTCGCCTACGCCGTCCAGGCGTTTATTGATCGCTTCCACGTCGATCAGCGGCTGCTCGATCCAGTGCCGGAGCGTGCGGCCGCCCATTGCCGTGGCGGTGCGGTCCAGCACCCACAGCAGGCTGCCCCGCTTTGATTTGTCCCGCATCACTTCGGTGAGTTCCAGATTGCGCCGCGATGAAGCGTCAACGGCCATATACTCCGCCACCGTATACAGTTTGGGCGTCATGATGCGATCGAGACTGACCTTCTGCGTGCCTTCAAGATAATCCATCAAAGCGGCGTACGCGGCCAGGCCCAGTTCGTGATGCTTCAGTTCCGCTTCTTTGGGTCTCGCCGCCGCCTTGACGCTCTGCATCTCCCGCTGAAAACGCTCGTAACCGGCTCCGGGCGAGAACGATTCCTCCTCCGGCGTGCCGATAAATACGTGCGAGATCTCTTTCAGATAGTTTTCCAACCGCTCCCGGGAAGGGCCCGAGGGGTTGATCAGAAATTCGGAGGGGGCAAACCGGGCGATCTCGTCGCACAGCCGGTTATACGTGCTTCCCACGGTGAGGGACGTGACGTACATCTCGCCCGTGGACAGGTCGGCGGCGGCAATACCGTACATTCCCCGGAACTCGTACACGCACATGATGTAGTTGTTGGCCTTGCGGTCCAGCATGGATTCATCGGTGACCGTGCCGGGAGTGTAAACTTTGATTATGTCGCGCTTGACCAGGCCCTTCGCCAGCGCCGGGTCTTCGATCTGTTCGCACACGGAGATCTTATAGCCTTTGGCGATGAGCCGGCTGATGTATGACAGACTGGCGTGGTACGGAATGCCGCACATCGGCGCGCGCTCCGCCATGCCGCAGTCCTTGCCGGTGAGCACCAGCTCGAGTTCCCGCGACACGGTCTTCGCGTCGTCAAAAAACATTTCGTAAAAATCGCCCAGCCGGAAAAACAGGATGCTGTCGGGGCAGCGCGCCTTGATCTCCAGATATTGCTTCATCATCGGGGTGACCGGCAGATCGCCGGCGGCGATCGAGCCCGTGCCCTTGCCCGGCTTATCTATGCCGGACGCTACCCCGCTCGTTATGCTTTTGCCCATATTTACCCGTTCCGTTCAGTTATTGACAGCCGCCGCACGTCTGGCACGAACCGGTGCAGCCGCCGCCGTCTTCGAGATAGTGCTGGATGATGTCGTTGACCGTGCTCATCATATTCTCGAAGCCTTTTTTTGCGTCGAAGTAGTTCTTGGTCACTTCGTAGGAGTTGAGCTGTTCCTGCTTGGCCATCAGCGTGTCGCGGATGCGCTCCAGTTCCTCTTTGGCCAGGTCTTCGCGGGACCCTTCCACCATTTTAACCTGCAGGTCTTTGTACTCTTTGATCAGCGTCTGGGCTTTGGGGTCAACGATCAGCGCCGCCTCCGCCTCTTTCCACGTCTGAAACTCTCCCGAGAGGGCTATCGCCGAACCCAGCAGCGACGCCGCTTCCACATAATCCATATATGTCAACACCTTTCTGTTTGTATTGTTTATCGCGCTTTCTCGCGCGCCTCCGGCGGCCTTCCGCCGTCAATAAAATTATACCATAACCGGCCGCCCTGCGCAAATATGGTTTACAGCCCCGAGAGAGCAGGAATGAGTGAAATGAGTGAAATGAGTGAGTTATGGCTGGCCCGTCTAACAAAATCGTTAAAATCGGTTGTTTTGTTAGACGCGGGCGCCTTCTCCAGACTTGCAGCTGGTTGTATTTCCACGCTCGTCTAACAAAATCGTTAAAATCGCCTGCTTTTTTAGACGCGGGCGTCTTCTCCGAGTTCAAAATGAGCGAGAGCCAGCCTCCCCGTCTAACAAAATCCCCAAAATCGCCTGTTTTGTTAGACGCGGGCGCCTCCCCCGAGTTTAAAATGAGCGAGAGCCGACCGTCCCGTCTAACAAAATCCCAAAAATCGCCTGTTTTGTTAGACGCGGGCGCCTTCTCCAAGTTCAAAATGAGCGAGAGCCAGCCTCCCCGTCTAACAAAATCCCAAAAATCGCCTTTTTTTAGACGCGGGCGCCTTCTCTAGACTTGCAGCTGGTTGTATTTCCACGCTCGTCTAACAAAATCCCCAAAATCGCCTGTTTTGTTAGACGCGAGCGCCTTCTCCGAGTTCAAAATGAGCGAGAGCCAGCCTCCCC
>CACZOW010000342.1 GCA_902782885.1 uncultured Ruminococcus sp.
CAGGCGATTTTTGGGATTTTGTTAGACGGGGAGGCTGGCTCTCACTCATTTTTAACTCGGAGAAGGCGCCCGCGTCTAACAAAACAGGCGATTTTGGGGATTTTGTTAGACGAGCGTGAAAATACAACCAGCTGCAAGTCTATGTATGAAAAGAGAATAATCCGATGCTTGCGAGCGGCCGAATGGCGCAGCAACCATTGTTGCTGCCTAAACACCGCAAAGCACTGTATTCGAAGCCTGTCAAGGCACCGAAGGTAGTGTAACGGGCCTTTACAGGCGAGAGAAGACAGTGCTACAAAAAAAGCGGAAGGAAAAAGTGCCCACGTTTACTTGACAGTCTCCCGGCACTAAAGTCTGATTTACTCAGGCCTCGATTTGTGGTATCATAATAAAAAAGGAGGGCTGAAAATGGCACTTGGAGAAGCATACAAGATCGAAACAAAAAGTCCGTACCTTCGGCTCAATATTTACAAGGGGCACTTCGCCACGTCCCACGCGCATATGAATTATTATATTGACATCGCGTCCAATAAGGCGAGGCTGAAGGAGGCGCGGGCAATTGCCGAAGCGCTGGCCGAGCACTACCGGATGAGCGCCGTTGTCGACACCATACTGTGCCTGGACAACACCGAAGTCATTGGCGCCTGCCTGGCCGAGATCCTCACCGCCGTTGACTCCTTTTCCGTCAATTCCGGCAGAGACATTTACGTATTGACCCCGGAATACGTGAGCGGCAGCCAACTGTTTTTCCGGGACAACACCGCCCCGATGATCCGCAACAAATCCGTGCTGATTCTTGCCGCCTCCGTCGTTTCGGGCTACACCGCGGAATCCGCCGCGGAAGCCATCCGCTATTACGACGGCCGGACCGTGGGCATCTGCTCCATCTTCGCCAAGATCACCCAGTGCGTGGGGCTGCCGGTGCATTCGGTGTTCAACCCGGACGACCTGCCCGACTACATGAGCGGTCCCGCCGTTTCCTGCCCTATGTGCAGAAGAGGCGAAAAACTCACTGCGCTCGTCAACAGTTTCGGGATCTCAGCGCTGTAATGGCCGGATTTTTTGTTATACTGGCAGCCTCGCTGGTACTCGCCGCGCTGTACATAACCGGCAGCATAAAACCGCCGTTTCGGGCTAAAGCGGCGGCTTCTCTCGCGTTTGTCGTGCTTGGTCTGTACACGCTGATAGCACCGGGCGGCCGGGTCTGGGCAGCGCCGTCGACCGGTCCGGGAATCGACCCGTTCCGGCTGCTGCTGTTCTGCGGGCTGTGCTGCGGGGCGCTGGGCGACGTACTGCTGGAGCTGTTTGACAGCAAAAGCAAGCTGTTTTTCGCGGGAGTTGGCGCGTTTTTCGTTGGCCACGTGCTGTATGTGGCGGCGTTCTTCCGCGTTGACGGACCGGCCGCGTGGATCGGGCTGCTGTGCGCGTTCCCGATGGCCGCGATATTGACGGTGCTGTCCGCCCGCCTGCTCACATTTCAGGGCGCCCGCCGCCTGATCCTATTGACGTACATGCTCGCGCTCTCATTTATGTGCGCCTTCGCCTGGGTGATACTGATCCGCCGCGGCGCCGCGCCGTTCCGCCTGATCGCTCCGGGCGGGACGCTCTTCCTGCTCAGCGATTCCGCCCTCGGCCTGCAGATGTTCGGCAACGAAGACCTGGCAAAACACCGCCGCCTGCTGGGGACAATATGTCTCATCACCTACTACCTGGCCCAGAACCTGATCGCGGCGTCAATGGCGTTTTAAGACGGCATTGACGCATTCCTGCCGGTCACAATAATGATCACGATTATATAAAAGGAGGTTCGGACGCGTTGACTGCGGACACATTTAAAAGCAAAAAGTGGGGCGTATTCTGCCACTTTCTTAATGCCACACAGAACGGCACGGGGCCGCACAACACCCGCGGCCGGGTCACTTCCTGGGATGAGTGCGTGGAGGACGTTGACTGCGAAAAACTCGCCGCGCAGCTGAGCGAAATGGGCGCCCGCTACCTGTTCATCACGATGCAGCAGGGCACGCGGTATTTCATTGCCCCCAACCGCACGTTTGAGGATATTACCGGGATCAGGGACGGCTGCGCGCGGCGGGATCTGGTGCTGGACCTATATTCCGCCCTGCGGAAACGCGATATTGCCCTGTTCCTTTACTACACCGGCGACGCTATGGGGCGGGACGCGGATCCGGCGATCGCCGAGCGTTTCGGGTACCACGGCGGAGTCGGGGGCGTGATCAGCGAAGACCTGGTGCGGCTGTGGTCAATGCCCTTAAAAGAGTATGCGCAGAGGTACGGGGACAAAGTCGCGGGCTGGTGGTTCGACGGGGTTTATAAAGAGATCGGTTACGATGACGTGCGCCTCGGGATCATGCGGGACGCGGTCAAAAGCGGCAACCCGGACGCGCTGGTCGCCAACAACTACTACGGCTGCCTCCACCCCGGTACGCAGATAGAAACCGCTTTTGAGGGGAACGGCTACCTGCGCGCGGATTTCTTCCAGACCGTGGCGCCGCCGACGCCGTTCTGCGACTTTACGGCGGGTGAACTGGTGTATTTCAACGCGTTTCCGGATCCGGACCGGAGCTGGAGCGCGCTGCCCCATGTGCTTTCTTTCCTGGGAATACCCGAGAGGCCGTGGGAAGTGTACAATGCCTGGGGCAGACCGGGCTGCAAATACAGTCCGGAATATCTGGCGGCGTACATAGGGGCGTTTAACCGGATGGGCGGCGTGGTCAGCGTTGACATGTGTCTGCGCCGGGACGGCAGCTTTGACGACGGTCAGCGCCGTACGATGGAGGCCGCTTCCCGGATAATGCAGGCGTGACGCGCGGCGACGCGCGGTGACGTGCGGTAATGCGCGGAGATCAGTTGTCCCCCGTCCCGTCCGCCGGGACCGCCTTCACTTTCAGTCCGGAATAATCCGTGACCGCGCGTTCGCCCGGCTTCAGGACCAGAAATTCGCGGTCGTTCCACGTGCCGTCCGTCATCATGCGCAGCATGCGCAGATCACCGTCCAGCTCGCGCAGGCGCCAATCCTTTTTGCGCGCCTCTTCCCGGGCCCGCTCCAGATTGGCTGCGGAATCGTATATTTCCGAGTGGATATACCCCAGCGTCGAATAGTTTTTCTCCCAGCTGCTCTCGACTTCGATGAGGTAATCGGCATTGTCCTCGCCGAACTTTTCCGCGTATTCCATCCAGCGGCGCCGCTTGAGATCGTCGCTGTCGAACAGCCGCGCGCTCCGCTCGATCCA
>CACZOW010000343.1 GCA_902782885.1 uncultured Ruminococcus sp.
ACAAGCGCCGAGATCAGCAGGACCCGCTGTTCCTCGGGATCCGCGTTCCGCCGCAGGAAAGTGAACAGTTCGCGGAATTTTGGCGAACGGTAACGGTTTCCCCGCCCGAGCGGCCGCCCGACGTAAGGCTTCAGAAGTATCCCCGCCGGGTCAACAGATCTGAAAAGGTCCGGTGAAAAGTGTATCGCGATGCGCTCGTACGGTTCCCCGGGGGCAACGATCAGTTTATGCGCCTCCGCCTTGCGCATGATCATTATGTCGTAGGGCTGCAGCTTATATTCGCAGCCTTCCACCAGGAAACCGGCGTTGCCGCTCAGGAACATGTACAGCTCGTGCCACTCGTGGGTGTGCATATAAAAATCGGTGGGTTCGGGCGTTTCGTCGATGCTGTGGTGGCAATACAGCTCGTGTCCCTTATATTCAAACAGTCGTTCCACGCGATCGGTCTCCTCTCGTTACGTGCGGCCGGTGTCGATCGATTATTCTCAGGGCTATTTTACTACTTCGTGCGCCGTTTTGCAATATTTTCTGGCAATAATAACAATTTATCTGTGATTCTATTCTCATATAATAATCTCGGCAGCAGTTCCGGTAAAGCGGCTCTGCGAGAGCGCGCATTGCCGGGAACATGAAAAAGAAAGGATCGATCAGATATGGAAAAGTCAGGAACGCTGAACATTCGGGCGGACGCGCGCTACGATATTGTCACCGTGTCGAGCATGGGAGTGAGATTGACGCCCGCTAACCGTCAGCCGGTGGAAGCCGGAGGGCCGTTCGAGCTCCAGTCCACTTCCGCCGAGACCAACGTTCTGAACGTGAGCGCCTCGCTCGGGCGCCGGACGCTGGTGCTTACCCGGTTCGTGGAGGGCAGCGCGATCGCGTCATATATTAAGGGCGAGCTCCGGAAGCGCAATATCGAGTATACGGGACCGGAGATCCCTCAGGGCGGCCCGTGGGGCTACCGGCATCAGTTCAACATCGCGGATTCGGGTTTCGGGCTCCGGGGGCCGGTGGTGCAGAACGACCGCGCGGGCGAAGTCGGGCGCACGATCGATGCCGCGGATTATGATCTAAAGCAGATCTTTGAAGCGGATGGTGCAAAGATACTGCACCTATCCGGTCTGATCGCGGCGATGAGCGAAAGTACCACGAAGGCCTGCCTGGAGGTCGCGCGGTACGCCAAAGCGTGCGGCACGCTGATATCTTTCGACCTGAATTACCGGGCCAGTTTCTGGAAGGGGCGCGAGGCGGAACTGCGGCGCGATTTCCGGGAGATCGCGGGACTGGCGGATATCCTGATCGGCAACGAAGAGGATTTCCAGCTGGCGCTCGGGATACCGGGGCCGGAAGCAGGCGGCGAAGGACTTGTCGCCAAGATCGACAGTTTTAAGGAAATGATATGCCGCGTAAAGGGGCAATTCCCGCACGCCTCGCTGTTTGCCGCCACGCTCCGGCAGGTGTTGTCCGCGAATGCCCACCTGTGGGGCGGGATCGTCAACGCCGGCGACGACTGGTTCGTCGAGGAGCCCCGCGAGATCCCGGTGCTGGACCGCATCGGCGGCGGAGACGGGTTCGTGGGCGGCCTTTTGTACGCGCTCCTTACCGGGCGCGATTCGGAAAACGCGCTGAAATACGGCTGGGCCGCGGGCGCGCTGGCTGTTACGGTGCTCACGGATTACGCCTCCCCCGTTTCGGAATCACAACTGGAAAACATTTACAGAGGCAACGCCCGCGTCAAACGCTGACTGACACGGGGTCTGACCCCATGCTTAAAAAAACTGACACGGGGTCTGACCCCATGCTTAAAAACGAAAGGACAATTTGCGTATGAAACAAGCAGACATCGGCCTCATCGGCCTGGCGGTAATGGGTGAAAATCTAGTGATGAATATCGAGTCGAAGGGATTCACCGCGGCAGTGTACAACCGGACCGTGGAGAAAGTCGACCGCTTCACCGCGGGGCGCGCGAAAGGCAAAAATATCATCGGCTGCCATTCCATCGGCGAACTGATTGACAGCCTCAAAACGCCGCGGAAAGTGTTCCTGATGATCCGGGCGGGAGAAGCCGTTGACGACATGATCGAACAGCTGTTGCCGCTGCTTTCCCCCGGCGACGTCATTATTGACGGCGGAAACTCCCACTTCCCCGACACCGACCGCAGAACGAAATATGTGGAAAGCAAGGGCCTCCTGTATATCGGCACCGGCGTATCAGGAGGCGAGGAAGGCGCGCTGAAGGGCCCCAGCATGATGCCCGGCGGCAGCCCCGCGGCGTGGCCTTTGGTGAAGCCGATCTTTCAAGCGATCTGCGCCAAAGCGCCGGACGGCTCGCCCTGCTGCGACTGGGTCGGCGAAGGCGGCGCCGGTCATTTTGTCAAAATGGTGCACAACGGCATCGAGTACGGCGATATGCAGCTCATCTGCGAGGTATATCAGCTGATGCGCGACGGACTGGGCATGGACAACGCGGAGATGCGCGACGTGTTCGCGGCCTGGAACAGGACCGAACTCGAAAGCTACCTCATCGAGATCACGCGGGATATACTGGGGCACAGGGAGGCTGACGGCAATTGCACGCT
>CACZOW010000344.1 GCA_902782885.1 uncultured Ruminococcus sp.
AGACCTCTATGTAGTAGAACAGGTCTCGTTCCACATCATCAATTGTAGCATACTCTCGCCGATAAAAAAACTCCTTTTTTAGGCTGGGATAGCGTAAAGAGATTGTAGGTCAGTGAGAAAAATGGAAGAGCAGGCGCGATTAGGATCACCTGCTACTTAATGATACTATATCCATGTTAAATGGTCAATTACCGTATTTTACCATCTTATATATTTCCACACCACTCCGGCACACGGGAACGGGGTATTCAAGAATAAATGGCAACGGGCAAATTTCGGGAAATGAGTTGACAGAATTCGTCTGCTGTGGTATATCCGGGGTCGAATAATGTATTATTAAGGAGACAAATATGAACGACTCAACTGAATGGCGCATCGAGCTCGCGGACAACGAATGGCCGTTTAACGGCGTTGACCACGACCGCCGGATCGTGCGGGCGATCGTCGTTGACGATGACGGATATTTCTATTTCATGCGCGCGGTGCGCGACGACGATTTCGGGGTGTCAACGCTGATCGAGACCTCCGGCGGCGGTGTCGAGCCCGGCGAGGATCTGGAGACGGCGATCCGGCGGGAGCTGCGGGAGGAGCTCGGCGCGGAAGTGGACGTGCTGTGCAAGCTCGGCGTGGTGAGCGACTACTACAATCTCATCCACCGGCACAATATAAATAATTATTATCTCTGCCGCCTGCGCGCGTTCGGCGCCACCCACATGACGCCGGAAGAGATCGGGCAATATCATCTGTCCACGCTGAAATTGACATACGATGAAGCGCTCCGGGAATATGAGCTGCGCACCGATTCACGGCTGGGCCGGTTGATCGCAAGCCGCGAGCTGCCGGTGCTGCGGCGCGCGAAAGATGTTCTGAATTTGAACAAGGGGACAGACACTTTTTTGAACAAGGGGACAGACCCGGGTGTTAAGATCCGGCGGGCGGAGACCCGGGATATCCCGGCTTTGCTGGCACTGCTTTCACAGGTGCTGGAGCTCCACGCAAAAATACGCCCGGACATTTTCGTTCCGGGTACAACAAAATATACTGAAACCGCCCTCGCCGCGCTGCTGGCTGAGGAGGAGAAGCCGGTGTATGTGGCGGTAGACGCTGTTGACCGCGTGCTCGGCTACGCCTTCTGTGTGCTCAAACACGCCCCCGCCGGCGGGTTTATCCGGCCGCATACGGCGCTGTATATTGACGATCTGTGCGTAGACGAAGCCGCGCGCGGCCGCGGTCTGGGTCGGATGCTGTTCCAACATGTAACAGCCGAAGCGCGGCGCCTCGGCTGTTATGAGATCACGCTCAATGTGTGGGAGGGCAACGACTCCGCCCGCCATTTCTACGAGTCCCTCGGCATGTCGCCGAAGTCAACGCAGATGGAGCTCATCCTCTGACTCATTTTTTCTTCTTTTTTACATAGAGCACCGCGAATACGGCGCCCGCGATGACGGCCAGTCCCGCCAGCACGGCAATGATGACCGGCGCGGCGTTCTTGCCTTTGTTTGAAGAGGTGCGCGGGGTGCTGCCCGGAGTCGGCGCGCCGGCGGAGTTGTAGGCAGTAGTTCCGGGTTCCGCGGTGCTGTCGGCGGGAACAGTTGTGGGCATCTCCGTCGCCGGAACGCCCGTTGCCGGCACTTCGGTCGCCGGCGCCTCCGTGGCCGGTTCGTCTGTGGCCGGCGCGTCGGTGAAGCTCGCCACGAGCGTCAGATTAGTTGTCACCGCCGCGTCAAAATCGTACGGCTTGCCCTCCAGCAGCCAGCCCGAGAAGATTTTGCCGTCCTCGGCAGGATCCGACGGTCTTGCCGCTTTGGCCCCCGGTTTCACGGCCTGTTTGGCGAAGGTTTTTTCGTCCGGCAGTTCAAAGACGACGAGATAGTGTTTTTCATAGCTGAACGAACCCGCGGCGTGCAGGGACAGATCGGCCCAGTTATCGTTGCAGGCCACCAGGTCGTAGTAGTAGTCGCCGCTCTCTCTGTCCGAACCGGCAAACAGGAGATTCAGATCTGCCGACAGACCGTTCGGCTCCCAGGCGCCGTCACCTAACCGGAGCCAATACCGGGTTGCGCCCTCGTACGCGTCCCAGCTTAGAATGCCGTTTTCGTCGATCTTGACGTTGGCGATCTCCTTTTGCTCAAACCAGCCCGCGAGGACAGCACTCTTTGCCGACTGCTCGCTGTTGGCCCCGCTGTCGCCCGCAAGCGCCGCCACCGTGAACGAATATTCCAAATTCTTTTGCAGCTGGATCGAATCGGAAAAATCCAGAAAGGTCTCGTCGACGAAGTACCTTTGGATCATGCTTTCACCGGCGTACAGGTAGAGGCAATAAGACTCTGCGCCTTCCACCGGCTCCCAGCGCGCCGTGCGTCCGTCCCAATGCGGGTCCGCGGGGGCAGGCAATCCCACCGGCGCGGTAAATTCGTACGTTCCGCTGTAAATATAGGACAGGTTTTGCCAGTTATCGTCGCAGGCCACCAGCGTAAACGAATGCGTGCCGCTCAGGAAATCATAATCCAGCGCACGCTGGTACAGGTCCGCCGAAGTTCCCCCCGGATTGAACGCGGCCTGCGGCTCGAAGGTGATCCAGTACTGGGTCGCGCCTTCGTAGGGGTCCCAGGTCAGCTTGCCGTCCGCGGACAACTGAACGTTTTGTATGTCTCTTCTTTCTTCCGCTCCGAACGCGGGGCTCCCGGCGCCGGCGGCCAGACACAGCAGCGCGGTCAACAACGCAAACAATACGATCTTTTTCATGTCATTCCTCCGCTCTTTTGACGATTTTTTCCGCTTCCGCCCGTATTTCCGGGTCATCCATGTATTTTATAGCCTTTCGCACAACGTCGATGGCCTCTGCTCTCCACGCCGCGTCCGGCACGAAGGGTTCGTCGCTGTCCGAACCGTTCGGTCCGTTTTTTTTGTACACGAGCCTGCCCTCAGATTTGAACACGGGTCTGTCCCCGTGTTCAAAAAGCGCGTTCAGGCAGCGGAGCAGGCGGAGGACGTGCTCGTTGTCCTCGCTGTCCAGCATGTCTTCATAAAGGTCAGCATCCGAGGCGGTCTCCAGCTCAAGCGTGCCGTACGGCCCGGAGAATTTGCCCCACGGTCCTCCGCGATCCTTGAGGACCTCGATCCGGGCAATAGAGTATTTATGGAACAGATAGTTCCCCAGTTTGAGACCCTCCTCATCCGGCCCGTATTCATGCGCACTGAACTCGGCGGAAAAGTGGTCGCAATTGCCCTCGAACACGTCGCCGCCCACCTCGGTGATGCGCACGCACTTGCCGTCAAAACGCTTCAGCGATCGAATCTTCATTGTCCCACCTCGTTATTAAGATGCTCCGGGCCGTCAACGCCCGCCTCACACACTATTATACATTATAGGCGTCAATTTGCAACTCCGCCCGTCCGTTTCCCGTCCGTTTCGCCACTTTTTCCCCGGGAACCAGCTTGAATAATCCGCCGGAATTGGATAAAATAAAAAGCGGAGAGGGAGGTCGGTCCCGTTGACCATACTTGTGGATATGGACGATACAATCGAATGCCTGCTGAAAGCGTGGGTCGGACTGCTGAACGAGCGGTACGGACGCAGCGTCAGCACGGAGGACGTCACGCAGTGGGACGTCACGAAAGCGTATCCCGGGCTCACAAAAGAGCAGGTGTACGGCGTGCTGAACGAGGCGGGATTCTGGGGGCGCGTTGACCCCATGCCCGGCGCGGCGGAAGCGCTCCGGCGGTTTATCGCGGAAGGGCACGAGGTGTACATTGTCACCGCCACCGCGTACGAATCCGTGCCCGAAAAAATGCGCGACCTGCTGTTCCGGTGGTTCCCGTTCATCGGATGGGACAACGTCATTATTGCCGCCCGCAAGCAGATGATCCGTGCGGACGTGCTGATCGACGACGCGGTGCACAATCTGGAAGGCGGGCAATACGCCAGGATCCTTGTTGACGCCCCGTACAACCGCGCGTATGACGCGGCCGCGGGAGGCATGACACGCGTGTATTCATGGAAAGAAATAGAGCGGGAGATCGACCGCATCGCAGCGGAGAAGGACGCAGCGCGCACGGAGCGGCAAGAGCTGCCCAAACGCTGCCGCCGTACAAAACGGAAGGACGGATAATATGGACGGAAAACTGACCAAACTGGATCAGCTGCGCATAAAACGCAAACGCGAACAGCTCCTGAAAAAGGACCCGGACAAGGACCGCATTCTGGAAACGACGCAGAATGCCACGCTGCTGGACTACGTGCAGTGGGTGGGGGATATAGGCTTTGAGAAGCTGCCGTTCCGGGAAGCGGACGCGCTGGTGCTGTGCGTGGTATCTTATTTTGAATTGCTGCAGCTGTTCGCGGAAGGGCAGCGGCGGGCGCGGCTCAGCGATTGCGTGGCGCTGATCGACGCGGGCCGGGCGCGGCTGATGATCACCGGCGGGGATATGGGCAACACCGAGATCTTCCGCGCTGCGGCAGCGTCCCGGCGGTTCGGCGAACTGGAAATAACGGACTACGTGGACAAATTGTCCGTTGACCCCCCGCTGCAGTTCTCCGCCATGTGCTTCCATTTCCGGGACGAGTTCTCGTTTATTGCCTACCGGGGCACCGACAGCTCCATCGCGGGCTGGCGCGAGAATTTCATGATCTCGTTCACGCGGACAACGGCGCAGAACCTCGCGGCCGAATACGCCTGCCAGCTGGTGGAGCCCGGGCATGTCTGGTACATCGCCGGCCATTCGAAGGGAGGCAATCTCGCCCTGATCGCCGCGTCGCTGCTGCCCGCGGAGCAGATGGAATATGTGAAGCGTGTGTTCGTGCTGGACGGCCCCGGCCTCTGTCCCGAAGTGTTCGACGAGCAGCTGGTGCATAGGATCGATGACAAGATCACTCGCGTTATCCCCGAATTCGACGTGATCGGCAAGCTGTTCGAACCGAAAGTGACCGATACCCGCATCGTCAAAAGCTACCGCACCGGCATCGAACAGCACTCGCTGGCATCATGGATGGTCAGTCACGGCGACCTTTCCCGCGTGAATGCCAACGCTCCCGGCAGCCGCTGGATCAACGATCTGATGGACGAATGGATCGCCGGCATCCCGCTGGAGGAGCGGGCGGTGTTCGTGGACGAACTGTTCGACTCCATGGAAGAAGCGGGAATACAGGACCTGCAGGAGATCTCGCCGGAGTACTTCGGCAACCTGCTCATCCGCATCGGCTCCAAGAGCGACACGACCAAAAAGGTGCTCAAAAGCCTGCCGCGCAAACTGCTCCTGGATGATACCGAGAAGGAGCCGATGAAGAAAAAACTGCCGCGCATATTCTCCAATTCGCTGCTGATCACCGCGCTTGTGATGATCGTGCTGGGCGTGGCCGTGCTGTTCGTTTCCAGCAAAATACTGGAGATCGTGTCCGTGGCGCTGGTGGCGGTCGTGGCGCTGGTGGAGATATTCGTGATCATCCGCCGTCTGATAAAGACGAAAGGCAAGCTGGACGGACTGCGGGAGAGGATATTCATCACCCTCGGTTTGCTGGCGCTGATACCGGTGGTGCTGATCAAGGAGAAGGCAATGTTCATTTTCGGCAGCGTGATCTTCGGCGTGCTGTTCCTGGTGCTGGGGTACGTTGCCGGCGAACGCGCGGTCAAAGACAAGCGCATCTTCGTGCGTATCCTGCATATCGCGGAGTGCGTGCTGGCGATCGCGATGGGCATCGTTTTCCTGATCGTTCCCTCAAAATGGGTGCACACGCTGGCGATCGTGCTGGGCATCGTGCTGCTGACGCTGGCCGCGGCGCGCATCGGCTACCTGATCTGGGCGGCAATCAAAAAGAAGAAGGAAGCGGATCTTTAACAGGTCAAAGCGCTCCGCGCGGCCGGGAATCGGTCGTTCAACCTTGTTCTCGCTCATTAAACCGCATTTTCGCTCATTTTTGCCGGGCAATTTTGGATTTTCTTAACAAAAAACGCGTTTTCCGTTTTTTTATCCAATTTCATGCCCATTTTTCGGCCTGCGGCGGGCATGAGCGGCGTCAGGTATGGTCAATTATCTCTTTTTAAACCATTTTTTCCGGCCTCAGGCACCTCCGCAGCGCCTCTTTCGCACTTCAGAGACGCTTCAGAGAGGTCTCAGGGGCTTCGCGGACGTTGACTCATGCGTTTGACCGATCATAGAAGGCGCCCGACGAGGATAAAAATTGACAAATTGCGAATTTTATCCAATTTTCCGGGAAAGCAGTATGTTGAGAAGGCGCCCGCGATATTTTCCCACGCACCAAAGCCTTATTTACCCAATAAAAAGGTCGGCATTTATTAAGGAAACAGGCCTCATTTACTCAAGATAAGCCGTTTTAGGCTCTACTCCCGAAATCGTATTTATTTCAGCAGTGTAACAGGCCGCGCTCGCTCATTTTCAGACCCTGGGCGCCTTCTATGAGTCCAAAATGAGCGAGAGCAAGCCGCCTCGTCTAACAAAATCGTCAAAATCAAGTGTTTTGTTAGACGCGGG
>CACZOW010000345.1 GCA_902782885.1 uncultured Ruminococcus sp.
TCCTTCGCCACGCACCGCCGCGCGCCGTACACCCGTTTTCAAAACGCAACACTCCTACGGGCGCGTATTGAAAACGGGTCTGTCCCCATCGCAAACAAGCCATTTCCTTTCCCTTTATTACAAAAAAAGGTTGCTTTAATTTAAACTTATGATATAATATGCATTCGGGGATGGGGGAACTATGCCCGAACACAGGGACAGACCCCGCAAAAGACCAGACCCCGCGAAAGACCAGACCCCGCGAAAGGCCCTTCAAATTCGCGAATTGGCCCCGCGACGAAACACAGGAGGACACGGATGATCAAAAGCATGACAAGTTACGGAAGAGGGGAGTGCGCAGAAGCGCACTGCGGATACGTGGTCGAAATCAAATCCGTCAACCACCGCTTCTGTGACATCACCGTAAAGCAGCCGCGCGAACTCTCGCAGTTCGAAGAACGCGTGAAAGAGCGCGTCAGACGGTATGCGGCGCGCGGAAAGATCGACGTGTTTGTTGCCCCTGTTGCCGGCGTAATGCCCGAAGTGACCGTGAAAGCGGACAACAAGCTCATCAAAGCATATGTTGACGCCTTCGCTGCGGTCAACGCTGACTGCGGGACAGACCTCTCGCTTGACGCCAAAACGCTCATGACGATTCCCGGCGCGCTCACCGCGTTGCCCGCTGAGATCGAGCCCGAAGAAGTGTGGCGCGTGCTGGAGACCGCAATTGACGCCGCCGGCGAGCAATTTGCCGCCATGCGCAGGCGCGAAGGCGAGAAACTCGGGGAGGCGCTCAGCTTAAACGGGGACAGACTCGCGAAACTGCTTGACGACGTGAAATCGCGCGCGCCGATGATACCGGGCGAATTCAAACGCCGCCTGGAAGAACGCATCGCCGAGCTCGAGCGGAACGTTGCCGACCCGCAGCGGATCGCGGCCGAAGTTGCCATCTTCGCGGACCGGTGCTGCATCGACGAGGAAATTGTCCGCCTGGACAGCCACCTCGCCCAGCTCGGGCGGCTCCTCGGCTCCGACGACGCGGTGGGTAAACAGCTCGACTTTCTGGTTCAGGAAATGAACCGCGAGGTAAACACGATCGGCTCCAAGGCCAATGATCTCGCCCTCACCAACACGGTGCTGGCAATGAAAAACGAGGTCGAAAAGCTGCGCGAGCAGATCCAGAACGTGGAGTGACTTTTGAACACGGGGACAGACCCCGCGACCGCCAGCGGGACAGCCGGAACTGAACACGGGGACAGACCCCGCGACCGCACCGCCCGCCGCGGCGGCAACGAACAGGAGTGCAGAACTTGAAACTTGTAAACATCGGATTCGGGAATATGGTGTGCATTGACCGCGTGATCGCCATCGTGGTGCCGGAATCGGCGCCCATCAAGCGCATCGTTCAGGAAAGCAAGGACCGCGGGCTGTGCATTGACGCCACGTACGGCCGCAAGACCCGCACCGTGCTGATCACTGACACCGATCATGTTATCCTGTCTGCGCTCAAGCCGGAAGCTCTCAAGAGGCGCCTGGACGCTGTTGACACGGGGACAGACCCCGCCGCCGATGCTGATGCCGACCCCGCCGCCGATGAAACTGACACGGGGACAGACCCCGCAGCAGACCCCACAGCTGAAGACACCGGCAGCTGACCCGGCCGCCGATAACGCCTGACCACAGGAGGCAACCGCAAATGACGCCCACCAAAGGACTCATCACCGTAATATCGGGGCCGTCCGGCACTGGCAAAGGCACACTGATCGCCAGCCTGATGACGATGGACCCGCGCATGCACTACGCGGTATCGGCCACCACGCGCGAAATGCGGCACGGCGAAGCAGAAGGCGTCTCGTACTACTTCAAGACACGCGCCGAATTCGAGGAAATGATCCGCGACGGCGAGGTGCTCGAGTGGGACGAGTTCTGCGGCAACCTCTACGGCACCCTTCGCAGCGAGCTGCAGAGCAAGATCGACGCGGGCAACGACGTCATCCTTGACCTCACCGTCAAGGGCGCGGAGGCAATCAAACGTGCCTTCCCTGAGGACGCCATCAGCGTGTTCATATTGCCGCCGTCGATCCGCGAGCTGGAGCGCCGCATCCGCGGCCGCCGCCGTGAGAGCGAGGAGCAGCTGCGCGAGCGCGTTGCCCAGGCTGAGCGCGAGATCCAGTTCGTGAGCGAGTTCGACTACGTTCTCATCAGCGACAGCCTCACCGAGGGGCCAAAGCGCCTCAAGACCATCATCGACGCCGAGCGTCAAAAGGTCTGCCGCAATGCCGGCGTGCTCGACATCATGGGCTTCGCCGGGTTGACAACGGGGACAGACCCCGCGACCGGACCGGACGGCCAGACGATCGCCGCAGGGCCTGCCGAAAACTGACAACGGGGACAGACCCCGCGACCGGACCGGACGGCCAGACGACCGCCGCAGGGCCTGCCGAAAACTGACAACGGGGACAGACCCCGCGGCCGGACCGGGCGGCTCCGCTGCCGCGTCCGCCCACAAAAATAACCAGCAAGCAAATCTTTAAGCTTGACCCGCAAGGGACAACGAAA
>CACZOW010000346.1 GCA_902782885.1 uncultured Ruminococcus sp.
AGCTGCAATGACTTTACGTGACGGGGGACAGACCCCGGTTTGTGAAGGGGGACATGACAGGGGACAGACCCCGGTCTTAATCCTCCAGCAGTTTGCGGAGGAGCGGCTCCAGCGCGAGACGGAAATAGTGGAAGCCCAGATCGTTCGGGTGGCAGCCGTCGACGGTTGCCGACTGCGGGTCGTCGTCCGCAAACAATGAATATCCGTCGATGAAATAAACATGTCTGTCCCCGGTATTGACCGCGCGCTCATACGTGTCGCGGACAATGTCGCGGCGGCGCAGGTTGGCCTCGTACACCTCCGGGTAGATCGAGCGCACGTCGGGCTTGGAGAGCAGCACGATGGGCAGGTCGGGGTTGGCCGCGCGCACCGTCCGGTAAAGGGCAAAATGAGTCGCTTCCAGGTGGGCGGCGTCGGGGGCGTTGTGGTCGTAATCACATACGAACAACGACATCGGCGTGGCGGCAATATGCTTCGCAATCGTTTCTTCGCCCCGCGCCGAGCCGGAAAAGCCCCAGTTGATGAAGTCAACGTCCAGCGCCCGCGAGATCATGCTCTGGTAGGCGTTGCCCGGCCGCGACGCGCACCCGCCCTGGGTGATCGACGAGCCGTAATACACGACGGGCAGCTCGTGCCGGTACCGCGCGGGCGCCTCAAATTTTGCGCTTTCGCTGACGCCCACATACAGGCGGTCAACGTCGTTGTATAGCGGAAAATTCAATATAAATTCCTGCATACCGCCCGGGGTGGCGACAACGCTTTCGTATCCGACCGGCGAGTTGAAGGGCGGAGTGAACGTGCCCGCGTACTCCGGGAGCGGCCCTAAACAGGGGTCTGTCCCCCGTCTTACCCGGTAAAGATCGAAGCCGCTCACGCCGGTCACGGGCATGTGGGAGAAACAGCACTGGACGTCCCATTCGGCGTGTATCGCGACGTAAGGCGAGTCAGTGCGAAAACGTAAACGCAGGCCGGCGGTGTTGCGGGCGAGGAAGGCAACGCCTTCGTTGACCTTTTCTGCCACGTCGGCAGGTAGGCGGCGGAACGGTTTGCCGGGTTCGTCAACACGCGTCCCGTACAGCGCGAACTCTTCGCTCCGCGCGTCCAGCCAGCGTATGTCCGGCAGGTCCAGAGTTTCCGGGACCTTCAGGTTTTGGTCAATATCGGATATTTTCATCGCGTGATCGCCTCCCAAACGGACACTTAACGGAGATTCAAACGGGGGACAGACCCCGGTAACGGCAATTAAAAAATCACAGGCGGCACTTGATGCTGCGGCCCTGGCGCGCGGACTCGAACAGGAGGTCGACCACGTGCATCAGGCGAATCTCCTCCTCGGGAGTGACGATGAGACTGGCATTGCCGCGGATCGTTGCCACCACGTTTTTGTAGAAATCGCACCAGTCGGTGTTGACCTCGGGCAGCGGCAGCTCGCGGGTGGTCTCGCGGGGGCGCGGCGCCATTGTCCGCGTCGGTCCGGCCTCGGTGTACACGATCTCGGCGGTCCAGCCCAGATCTTTGTCGTCGGCGAGCTCCACCATGCGCCCGTGGCAGCCCCAGTCCTCCACCACCGCGGTGCCGTCGGTGCAGCTCATGTGCCAGCGCGGCTGGACAATAAAGCAATTCGTCGAGACTTCGATCATTGCCCACAGCCCGTCTTCGAACTTAACGTACAGCTTGCAGTTGTCGTCAACGCCCTCGGAGTACACCTCGAAGAGCTCGGCTTTGACCTCGACCACGGGGTTTTTGTCCATCCACATCAGCTGGTCCAGCAGGTGAATGCCCCAGTCCAGCAGCATGCCGCCGCCGTTCTCTTTGCGCCCGCGCCAGCCGGACAGCACGCGCTTCGAACCCTGCACGCGCGATTCGATGAAATACGGCGTTCCGAGCCGCTTCGTGTCGTACAGATGCTTGATTATGACGTAATCCCGGTCCCAGCGGCGGTTTTGATGGACGGTGAAAACTTTGCCGTTCCTGCGGGCAACAGCGAGCACCTCTTCCAGTTCCGCTTCGCATAGCATCACGGGTTTTTCGCAGACAACGTTTTTGCCGGCGTTCAGGGCGGCAATCGAAATGGGCTTGTGGAAGTTGTTCGGGGTGGCAACCAGCACCAGTTCGATCTCCGGGTCGGCGAGCAGCGCTTCCCGCGTGGGGTAGACAATGAGGCCGTTCTGCGCCGCGACTTCGTTTCGCTCCGGCAGCAGGTCGTAAATGCCTTTTACTTCAAGACAATCAATGCGGTCCCGGATGTTCTGGTAGTGGTACGAGCCCATTCCGCCGAAACCGATTATTCCCATCTTCATTTTTTCGCTCATGCGAGGCCTCCTTTGCCGGGTACAATATCTTGTATGCGGCAACATATTTATTGCTCATAGGATACAGCATCTGGGCCGGTTTTGCAACAGGCAATTTGCGGGGCAATTTGCGTG
>CACZOW010000347.1 GCA_902782885.1 uncultured Ruminococcus sp.
ATCATCGGCGCCACGGTCGAGGAAGACGTGGCGTTCGGGCTGGAAAATCTGGGCGTGCCGCGGCCCGAAATGCTCGAGCGCATCGCGGCGGCGACCGAGACAGTCGGCATCGGCAAACTCGTCAAGACGGATCCGCATATGCTGTCCGGCGGGCAGAAGCAGCGGGTGGCGATTGCCGGCATTCTGGCAATGCGCCCCAAATGTATCGTGCTGGACGAGGCAACGGCGATGCTGGACCCAGTGGGGCGGCGCGAAGTTATGAAAGTGGCCACGGATCTGAACAGATCATACGGTATAACCATCGTACATATCACGCATCACATGGATGAAGTGGCGGGCTGCGACCGCGCGATAGTGGTGGAAAACGGTAAAGTCGTGGCGTCCGGAACGCCCCGGGAACTGTTTTCCGAGCCCGAAAAAATGCGCGCCTGGGGACTGGAAGTGCCCGGAGTAACGGCGCTGCTGGAAGCCCTGGCGAACGAAGGCGTCGACGTCCGGCGCGACCTCATTACCATTGACGAGGCATTGGCCGAACTCACGGAGCTTTTGAACAAGGGGACAGACCCGCGTTCAAAAGCGGGCGGCTTCAGCATTGCCGCCATGGAGGCGCGGGAACGCGCGCGGGAACAGGCACATGCGCCGTACGTTTACAGAGAAGGGCCGAATTCCGTTGCCGCCGACGCGCTGTCGTACACATACAGCCCGGGAACGCCTTTTGAAAACAAAGCCATCGAGAACGTCAGCTTCGAAGCGGGCGACGGCGAGTTTCTGGGAATTATCGGCCACACCGGCTGCGGCAAATCCACGCTGGTGCAGCATCTGAACGGGCTCCTGAAACCCGGCGCGGGGGAAGTGCTGATCGGCGGCGAAAAAATGGCCGGATCCAACGTGAAAGCCATGCGCCGGCGCGTCGGACTGGTGTTCCAGTACCCCGAGTACCAGCTTTTCGAAGCCACCGTGGCCAAAGACGTGGCATTCGGCATCAGGAACGATAATTTGACCGAGGAAGAGACCGCGGCGAGAGTTGACGAAGCGCTCGGGCTGGTGGGGCTTGACCCCGCAGAAGTGCGCGAAAAATCCATATACGACCTGTCCGGCGGGCAGAAACGGCGCGTGGCTATCGCCGGCATTCTGGTCATGCACCCCGGCATACTGGTGCTGGACGAACCTGCCGCGGGACTGGACCCCGCCGGCCGCGACGAGATACTGGGCATCTGCCGGAAACTTAACCGCGAAAACGGCAACACCGTCATTCTTGTATCTCACAGCATGGACGACGTGGCGCGGCTGTGCGACCGGGTGCTCGTGATGACTCACGGCGGCGTAGAATATTTCGGAAAGCCCGCGGACGTGTTCGAACACGAAGCAAAACTTGAAGAAATGGGGCTCACCGTGCCGCAGCTTTCGAAGCTGTTCCACCGGCTGGACGAGGCGCTGCCTGACGTGCATATCTCGCGCAGGATCTACTCCGTGGAGGACGGGGTCAATGAAATACTGTCGCTGCTGGGCAGAGGCCGGACGGAGGTGAGCGGTCAATGAGGATCTCTTTCGGACAATACATCCCCGGCAACACGATCGTTCACCGCTGTGACCCCCGCACCAAACTGCTGGGCACGCTGGCGTTCATGGTGCTGGTGCTGCTGATCAAGTCGTTCACCGCGTATGCGTTGACCGCGCTGTTTCTGGCGCTGGTGTTCGCGGCGGCCCGCATCTCGCCGAAGTATGTGCTCAAAAGCATCCGGGCGGTATTGTTCGTGATCGGCGTCACCTTCGTGATCAACCTGTTTTTCTACCAGGGCCATGACCTCCTCTGGTCATGGAAATTCCTGCATATTTACAAGGACGGCATCATCTTCAGCACCAAAATGGCGCTGCGCATAATCATGCTGGTCATCGGCGCGTCGGTGGTGACTTACACCACTACGTCGGTCAACCTCACGGACGGCCTCGAATCGCTGATGAGCCCGCTCAAGATCGTGCATTTCCCGGCGCATGAGGCGGCAATGATGATGAGCATTGCCCTCCGCTTCATTCCTATTTTTGCCGACGAGACCGACCGCATCATCAAGGCCCAGACCGCGCGCGGCTCGGATTTTGATAGCAAGAAATTGACGCAGAAGGTCAAGAGCTACATCCCCGTGCTGATCCCGCTGTTCATCAGCGCCTGGCGCCGGGCGGACGAGCTCGCGGGGGCAATGAACGCCCGCTGCTACCGTGGGGGCAAAGGCCGAACCAAATTCCGCGTGCTGCGCTTCGGCAAAGACGACCTCATCGCGCTTTTCGTTTTCCTGCTGTACACCGCGGGCGTGATCCTGCTGACGTACGTATTCAAGACACTGCCGTGACGCTAAATGGAGGCTTTCCCATGGACAACGCTCTTTTGAACAGGGGACAGACCCCGGAGAAGTTCAGCGAACCCGGTAAACCCGCGCGCATCATCGTTCTGGCCGGTCAATCCAACGCCGTCGGCGTCGGTCATGTGGAGTGTCTGCCGAAGCATTTTGCCCCGGAGCGCATCCGCGGCTGGGAGCAGGGTTTCCGAAATATTAAGATCAACTACTTTTCGCACGATAAAAAAAGCGGCGGTTTCGTGAACACCTCGACCGGGTGCACCGAAGTGTCGAAAAAAACGATCGGTCCCGAACTGGGCATCGCGGAGGCGCTGGAAGAGCAGTTCCCGGGGGAAGAGTTTTTTATCGTCAAGTGCGCTTTCGGCGGCACTTCGCTGCACACCGACTGGTTGTCGCCTTCCTGCGGCGGGAATTACGACCCCGCGGCATTCGCGGATCAGAAGGATAATATCATCGCCAATTATTTTGTCGGTCCTCCCGTCAGAGCGGGCTGGTGCTACAACGAACTGGTCAAACTGCTCGGCGAGAGCATCGATATGCTGAAGACCTCGGGATACGACCCGGCGATCGCGGGGTTTTGCTGGATGCAGGGCGAAGGGGACGCGGATACCCCGGAGCACACGGCGCAGTACAGCCGGCTGTATAACTGCATGCTGAACGATTTCAAAGCGGCGTTCGGCGAGTACGCGGGGGAGTGCGTTTTTGTTGACGCCGGCATCAGTACGGTCTGGCCGCGGTACGGCGAGGTCAACGCCGCCAAACTCGAATATGCCCGCGCTCATGACGATTGCTTTTTTATTGACACCATCGCCGCCGGTTTCACCACGGAGCACGAGCCCTTCGACGCACCTGATATTTATCATTACGACACGGACTGCGTGATACGGCTGGGACAATTGTTCGCGGGACCGGTAATCGAAAGACTTCGGACGGATCGGGACAAAAACTGAGCGCGAGTTC
>CACZOW010000348.1 GCA_902782885.1 uncultured Ruminococcus sp.
GGCAGCGGCGCTGGCGGCAAAAGACGGCTGTCTCGATCACGACGGAGAATCGATCGTGGCGGAACAGTACCTCGCGGCCATGGAGTCAATGGCCTTCAATGAGCGCATCTCCATTCGTGAGCTGATCATCAAATCGCTGTCGTTTATTGACAACAACTCCAAATTCTATGCCTTCGTCGGCAAAGTGATCGAATGGTGCGACAAGTACGCGGATATTGACGCCGTCTTCAGCCGCGTGCTCCGGGATTACGGGCACAGCGACTGCACCAATATGTTCCAGAACCTGTCTATTATAATTGCCGCACTGCTGCTGGGCCGCGAAGACCTCACCACCACCACGATGATGGCGCTGAACTGCGGCTTCGACACCGACTGCACCTGCGCCACCGTCGGCGCGCTGCTGGGCATCCGGCTCGGGGGCAATGCCATTCTCACCAAATACAGCATCCCCGACCAGACGTACAAGCTGGGGGCAACGATAACCCGCCGCTCGTACAGCGTCAAAGATCTGGCGGATGACGTTGCCAAAGCATCCGTGCTGTTCAGCAAAAAGAACAACAAATACGATATCAAAGACGTGCCCGAAGAGCTGCCGACCTCTATCCCGCCGAAGCCCCGCTTCCCGGTCAAAGTCTCGTTCACGTATTCCGACGGCAAGCCTTCGATCCGCCCCGGCGACGTAAAGCAGATAAAGATCCGGCTGATCCCGGTGTACAATATGCGCGACGGCGGCACCGTCACGCTCACGCCTCCCGAAGGCATGACCGTAAAGCCGCAGTCTCAGCACTTCAGATTCGGCCTCATGAAGCCCGAACTGATCTTTACCGTCAGCGTGGCTAAAGACATCCCCGTGCTGATGGAGAAAAACCTGCTGAAAGTGAACGTTACGCTCAAAAAAGGCGATACTCACGACTTCTATTTCGGTTTCGTCGGCGACCAGGTCTGGCGCGTGTACGGTCCGTTCTGGGAGAACAAAACGTACGTTGCCCCGCCCAAAGCCAAAGAAAGCTATTATGCCGGACTGGGCGGCGCGGTGACCGAGGACGACGCGCTCACGATCATGCGACAGTTCCATCTTAATATGAAGGCGGACTGGGAAAAAGAATATCTCGAGGATCAGCTGCTGGGCGACGCCGTGCTGCCGGACAGACTGCTGCAGGATCCCAAATATCAGGGCTTTCAGGCGTTCATTACCGGGGACCGATTCCGTTTTGAAGATTTCATGTCGAATTCCATGCCCTGCGTGGTGTATATGGTGCGCGACCTGTTCGTGCCCGAAGAGACCGAGGCCTGCCTGCAGATCGGTCATTCCGACGCATTCAAGCTTTGGATCAACAGCGATCTGATCGCGTACAGCGATGCCGCCGAGCACTGGACGCCCGAGAACGTGCACCGCAAACATATTGCGCTCAAACGGGGCAATAACCGTATCGTACTTAAGCTCGCGCGCACTTCGGGGACAACGGATTTCAGCATCATGTTCACGAAATCCGGCCCGTGCACTTCGCACTTCACCGAATTCGGCAGCAGCTGCGGCGTCTGAAACGCGCTTAACTAACATGAATGCATTTAATTGACAAAATAAATGATCTATCAGGAGGAAGAAAAAATGGACATTAAAAAAATCATTGCCGACGTGGTCAACAAAGTAAAAAATGACAAGGATATTGCCGCCAAATTCGCCAAAGATCCCGCGGGGACCGTTGAAGAAGTGGCAGGTGTCAAACTGCCGGCGGATCAGCTGAAGAACGTCACGGACCAGGTGACCAAATCCCTGGCCGGCGGCAGCGGCCTTTCCGGTATCGCGGGCAAAGTAAAGGGGCTGTTCGGCTGATATATGGACATCACTTCAGACGACGGTGGCCACGCGCGGGCCCGCACGGCACAAAAAACAGTCAAAGCGGAACATAGCGGAGCGAGGTGCGGACAATGATTGAACTGATCATTATTGCGGTCTGCCTGCTGTGTTCCGCATTCTTTTCGGCGTCGGAGACCGCGTATTCCACGCTCAACCGCAACCGGCTGCGGCTCACGGCCGCCAAAGGCAGCCGGCGCGCGGCGCTGGCCGTTAAGCTTTCGGACGATTACGACAGCCTGATATCGGGCATACTCGTGGGCAACAACCTGGTGAATATTGCCCTCGCTTCCGCCGGCACGGTATTGTTCGTGCGCTGGCTGGGGGGCGGCGCCGGGCCGTCCGTGTCCACCGCGGCGGTGACGCTGGCGGTGCTGATATTCGGAGAGATAACGCCGAAGAGCATTGCCAAAGATCACCCGGAACGATTCGCCGTATTCGCGGCGCCGGTGTTAAGGGCGGTCTGCGTGATACTCAAACCCGTAAATTTTCTGTTTTCAAAATGGAAGAATCTCATCAGCAGACTGTTCGGCGACAAAGACGGCAAGAACGTCACGCAGGAGGAACTTCTGCTGATGCTGGAGGAAGTGGAAAAGGACGGGTCGATCGACCGCAGCGAAGGTGAACTGCTGGTCAACGCCGTGGAGTTTGCTGACTGCAAGGTAGAGGAGGTATTGACCCACCGCACCGATATGGAGGCCGTGGGCAGCGACTGGACGCCGGAACGTATCGCGGCGGTCTTCACCGAAAGCGGGCTTTCGCGGCTGCCGGTGTACGAAGGCGATCTGGACCATATAATCGGTGTGCTGAACCGCAAAGATTTCTTCACTTCGGAAGGTATTTCCGGCACGCCGGTGAAAGAACTGATGACGCCGCCGGTATTTGCGGAAAGCGGCGAGAAACTCAGCGAAGTGCTGAAGACCATGAAGAAACAGCAGACGCACATGTGCATCGTCGTGGATGAATACGGCGGCACCTCCGGGCTGGTCACCATGGAGGATATCCTGGAGGAGCTGGTAGGCGAGATCTGGGACGAGCACGATGAGGTGACCGAAGATATCCAAAGCGAGAGCGAGGGCGTGTGGAGCGCGGACGGCCTTGCGAATCTGGAAGATTTTGCCGAGCGATTCGGACTGGAGATCAGTTCCGAAAACGTTTCCCTGGGCGGCTGGGTGATGGAGATGCTGGGCAGGGTGCCGGAAGCCGGCGACGCGTTTGAATACGGGGATTATCTGATCCGCGTTACGGAGACCGACGGGCACCGGGCCGCCAAATGCCGGATCGAACGCATACGCTGAGGATGCTTTAAAAAGCAGTGAAAAAAAGCCGCGCGGGCCGCAAATATTCTTGCAATTTCGGCGCGTTGTGGTACAATACAGATACAAATCATTTTTGGAGGTTTGGCTATGAAAACTAAAGCGGTAAGAATGTACGGCAAGGAAGATCTGAGGCTCGAGGAGTTCGAACTTCCGGCCATCAAGGATGATGAGATACTTGCCCACATTATTTCGGACAGCGTCTGCATGTCCACTTTTAAAGCGGCAGAGCAGGGCACTGCGCACAAGCGCGTGCCGGAAGATATTGCGGAGAATCCGGTCATCGTCGGCCACGAATTCTGCGGCGAGATCGTGGAAGTGGGTAAGAAATGGGCGGATAAATTCAAGCCCGGACAGAAATTCTCCATTCAGCCCGCGCTGAACTATAAAGGCTCCCTGGCGGCGCCCGGCTATTCTTACAGGTATATCGGCGGAGACGCTACGTATGTGGTGATCCCCAACGAAGTCATGCAGATGAACTGCCTGCTGGATTACACCGGCGAAGCGTTCTTCTACGGCAGCGTGGCGGAGCCGATGTCCTGCATCGTGGGCACATACCACGCGATGTATCACACTACCAACGGCAAATACACCCACAAGATGGGCATCGTTAAGGGCGGCAATATGGCAATCCTCGCCGGCGTGGGCCCCATGGGCATCGGCGCCATTGACTACGCGATGCACTGCGACCGCCGTCCCGGACTGCTCGTTGTCACCGATATCGATCAGGCGAGACTTGACCGCGCCGCTTCCATCTACACCGTGGAAGAAGCCGCGAAGAACGGCGTTAAACTCGTCTACGTCAACACCGCCACCACGCCCGATGCCGAAGCGTACATCATGGGCCTCACCGGCGGCAAAGGCTTCGACGACGTCATGGTGTTCGCGCCGGTACGTTCCGTCGTGGAAATGGGCGACAGACTGCTCGGCCGCGACGGCTGCCTCAACTTCTTCGCCGGCCCGAAATCCGCGCCGTTCATGGCGGAGTTCAACTTCTACAATGTGCACTACGGCTCCACGCACGTGGTCGGTACCAGCGGCGGCAACACCAAGGACATGATCGAGTCCCTTGAGATGATGAGCGACGGCCGCCTCAACACGGCGTCGATGATCACGCATATCGGCGGCCTCAACGCGGTGGTCGATACCGTGCTCAACCTGCCCAAGATACCCGGCGGCAAAAAACTCATCTACACGAATATCGATCTTCCGCTCACCGCTATCACTGATTTTGCCGAACTGGGCAAGAAGAACAAACTGTTCAAGAAACTGGACGAGATCTGCGCGCGTCATAACTATCTGTGGAACGCGGAGGCGGAGAAATATCTGCTGGCGCACGCGAAAGCTATCTGACGGGAGGATGACAGATGGAAATATTAGCATTTGACTACGGCGCCAGCAGCGGCAGGGCGATACTCGGCAAATTCGACGGCAATAAACTTTCCCTCGAAGAGATGCACCGCTTTTCCAGCGACCCCGTGATGATGCGCGACACGTTTACGTGGGACTTTCTGAGACTGTTCCACGAAATGAAGACGGGCATCCTTAAAACGTACAATGCCGGGCACAAGCAGCTCGCGGGCATGGGCGTGGACACGTGGGGCGTTGACTTCGGCCTGCTTTCCAAAAAAGGCGCGCTGCTGGGCAATCCGGTCCACTACCGCGACACCCGTACCGACGGCATGATCGAGGCGGCGACCGCGATCGTTCCGGCCAGAGAGATCTACGGCTACACCGGCATTCAGTTCCTGAAGTTCAACACGCTGTTCCAGCTGCTGGCAATGGCGAAAAACGACGATCCGCTGCTGGAAGCCGCGGACACGCTGCTTTTCGTTCCGGACCTGTTCAACTACTTCCTCACCGGTGAAAAATACTGCGAGTACACCATCACCAGCACGTCGATGATGTACGATCCGGTGGCAGGGAACTGGGCATACGATCTGCTGAGAAAACTTGATAAGCGCATTGACCCGCGCATCCTGCCCGAGGTCATTCCCGCCGGCACGAAACTGGGCAACATCAGCGACGCTATCTGCTCCGAACTGGGCATTACGCCGATACCGGTCATTGCCGCCGCGGAGCACGATACCGGTTCCGCCGTTGTCTCCGTTCCGTTCACGGACAAAAAAGCCGCTTACCTCAGCTCCGGCACCTGGTCGCTGCTGGGCGTGGAGCTGGACAAACCGGTCATCAACGACGCTACGTACGAGCTCAACTACACCAACGAAGGCGGCTTCGGCAAATCGGTACGGCTGCTTAAGAATATCATGGGTCTCTGGATCAACCAGGAGTGCCGCAGATACTGGCAGAAACGCGGCGAGAACGTATCCTTCGACGAACTGGAGCAGAGCGCGCGGGAAGCCAAACCCTTCGCGTCGCTCATCGACGTGGACGCGCCGGATTTCTTCGAACCGTACAATATGCCTGTAAAAGTTCAGAATTACTGCGCCCGCACCGGACAGAAAGTTCCCGAGACCAAAGGCGAGATCGTGCGCTGCGTGATGGAGAGCCTGGCCCTCAAGTACCGCCAGGCGATCGAAGGCCTCGAGCAGATCGTCGGGTACAAGATCCCCGCGCTCCATATCGTAGGCGGCGGCTGTAAAGAGAAAACGCTGTGCGGTTTCACTGCCAGCGCCATCAACCGCCCGGTATACGCCGGCCCGATCGAAGCTACCGCCATCGGCAACCTTTCCACTCAGCTTATTTCGCTGGGCGAAGTCGGTTCGCTGGATCAGGCGCGCGAGGTCGTGCGCAATTCCTTCCCGATCGTGGAGTATCTTCCTGAGAATCCGGGCGACTGGGAACTGGCGTACGAAAAGCTGCTGGCGCTGCAAAAGTGACCGCCGGTGCGGCTGTTTTGAACGACGCGGCGTTTGTTCAATGTTTTAATTAAAAAAGTACCGTTCGGTTATTGATATTTCCGTAACGAAATGGTATAA
>CACZOW010000349.1 GCA_902782885.1 uncultured Ruminococcus sp.
AACAAAATGTACTACTATTACGAAGGCAAGCCGCTGCTGATGTGCTACGGCGCCACGCCGTCTTTCGCGCGCAAGCCCGACGAGTTTCCGGACGACCGCTTTACGATGCGCTGGGTGACCGGCTATGTCGGACAGCAGAGCGTGCTTTTTGATAAGAAGACTCTCGTGTCTTCCTTCCACTGGAGCTGGGAGGAACGCGGCGCGCAGACGTTCACGGTGAAGGACGGGCAGCCGGAGGCAATGACCGTGGTCGCTTCCTGGCGCAAGCAGTCCGAACCGGGCAAGAGCGGCTACATTGCTCCGGGACTGCGCAACAACGGCGATACGTACAAGCAGCAATGGGCGCGCGCCGATCTGATCGGGCCGAAGTTCGTACTGGTGGTCTCATTCAACGAATGGACGCTGGGCGAACAGGTCTCGATGGAGAACGCCAAGGACAACGAACCTTCCGCCACTCTGGGCTCTTTCTACCTGGATATCCTGCGGGAGCAGATCCGTAAGTTCAAGGGAAAGATCTGATCGCTGCCTCCCCTGTTCGATCCGGCAAAACGCACGGCGGTCAATAACTGAATAACAAAAATACCCGGCAGGCAACGATCGTCTGCCGGGTGTTTGTTTTATACTGTTTTACTGTTTAGCCTTCTGCAGGAACTGTTTACGCGCCGCAGGCGTTCACGGTATATCAGCCTTCGGCTTTTTCGGTAGGTCTTACCGTGGGCTTGGGAGTGGGCGTTTCGATCGGACCGGCGGTGGGCAGAGTATTGTCGATGGTGCGCACCGCACTCTTGGCCACTGTGATCACCGGGCGTACGCCGATGGTCAGATCATTTGAAACAAATCCGCCTTCCGCGATGTTGCCCGCGCGGTCAACGCCCTGGAAGTACGTGCTGATGCCGCTTGAACGGAGCCACCAACTGCCCAGGCGGGTCTTGTATTCCGCCACGACGCCGCGTTTGGCCGCATAGGGAGTCGTTGCTGCCTGCTTGGATACTTCGCCGAACGCGTCGTTCAGTTCTTCGGAAGAGAATGTGTAGACCAGATCAGTGGTAACGCTGCCGCCGGGCGTGCCGAAGGAATCGTTGTCCGCGGTATTGTTGGTGACGCTCTTCAGCGCCTCCTTTTCACTTTCACTGAAAGCGCGGTCGTAGAAGTTCCAACCCTTGACGAACTTTTCGCCGCCGCGGGCATAGTCGTCAGTGCCGTTGAGCCAGTCGCGCAGCGTGGAATCCTCCCATGTGCCCTGGCCGTAGCTGTCCAGCATGGGCTTCGCGTCCAGCAGCTCGCGGGATACAAGCAGGTAACTGTCGCCCAGATCCTTGAGGATGATCCACTGGATCTCCTGGACAAGGAAGAATTTATTGCCTTCCTTGGCGTAATTGGTTACGGTGGTGGTGCCGTCCTTAGTCTCCTCGTACACGTAGTAGCCGGTCTGGATGTCGTATCTGCATACGGTCTTGCCGGTGACGTTGCCCTCGGCGTCCTTGATCTCGGTCTCTTCCTCGACCCAGAGGCCGGTCACGTCGTCGATCTTGATATTTTTGAATGCCGTGGTGATCGCGTTCGGTGCTACGGTGTTGGGGTATGCGCCGAAGGCGACCAGCTGATCTTCGGTAGCGGTCGCTTTGGGCTGCACTTTAGGATCCCCGTGGGCCGGCGTCCAGGTGGACTCGCCCTTCTCGATCTCGTTGCATCCGCAAAGCAGCATCGCCGCGGCCAGGACCAGCGCGATAAAAACGGCAACTTTTCTTTTCATGGTTTCTTCCTCCTGTCACAACTGTTACAGACGGTTGCGGTCCGCCGGAAAACGATCGGTTTCCGGACAATAAACACGCCTTTAGTATACTCTTATCAAGTGTCAGTGTCAAATACTATCACTCGGGCGCGGGTATTGCCGCCCCCGCGTTCACTCAAACGGTTTTTTGATCCCCAGTTCGGTCAATTTGTCATTGTACTCCCTGATCCGCTCCGGCAGGTAGTCCTCCACGCGGTGGCCGTCGAATCCCACGGAGACCCGCGCCCCGGACCGCCGCACTATATCCTGTTTTTCTTCGTCCGCAAAGAAATCCAGCATGTAGCCGTGCACCCGGTAGTTGTGGATAGAGTCGTAACTGACGTTCATCTCCCAGAAGATATTTTCTTCCGCCATGCGGCTGAAATATTCCAGCGGATCCTCTCCCCGGGCACGGATGTGACCGAACAGATCCGTGTGGGCAATACCCACGAGCGGCGTGCCGCAGCGCTTTGCGTACGCGAAGATGTCGCCGCCTGTAACGGAGATCCGGCTGTCAAGGTTCTCTATAAGGCAATAATCAAAAAACGATATATCCGCCGCGTCCGGCAGGCTGTGTGCCCTGAACGATTCGCCGTCGTGCAGCGTGCAGATCTCGATACCGCGTTTGACTTCGATCTTATCGCGGTACTTCTCCCGTATCAGGTTGATGTGGTCGAAATAGCGCGTGAGCGTGCGCTCGTAGGTATTGTGGAAACGGCCCGAATCCGGCGCGGTGAGCATATCCAGCCGCGCGTAGCCGATGCCGTAGTTGTGGTCGCTGATGCCGAACACTTCGATGCCGCCGGCGATTGCTGCTTCCACGATGGCCTCCGGCGTGTCCTTGCCGCAGAACGAATAATATGTATGTGAATGCAGGTCCTGGATCATTGCGTTACCTCCGGATCTTGTTCAGGTGTTCTTCCCGGTCCCTGTGAGCCGGGTCTGTCCCCTGTTTAAACTGTCACGTTTTCGATGTCGCGGATCGCGATCTCTTCCAGCGCCGCGTGATCGTAATTTTCTTCTTCCTTCAGCACTTCCTCCAGGTTTGGCCGCGTCTTGGGATGCTTCGGCGTAAACACCGTGCAGCAGTCCTCGTACGGCTGGATGCTGGTCTCGAAAGTGCCTATGCGGCGGGCGATCTCCACCGTCTCCATTTTGTCCATGCCGATCAGCGGACGGTAAACGGGCATGTTGGCCACCGCGTTGTCCGTGCAGTAGATCGCCTGTACGGTCTGGCTCGCCACCTGGCCCACGCTTTCGCCGGTAATCAGCGCCGAACAGCTGTTCATGCGGGCAACGCGCTCCGCGATGCGCATCATTGACCGCCGGAGCAGTATCGTGGACAATTCCTCCCGGCAGTTCTGCATTATTGCCAGCTGTACGTCCGTGAACGGCACCACCGCCACTTTCATCGGGCCGGTGTAGCGCGAAACGATTCGCGCCAGCTCCAGCACCTTTTCCTTCGCTCGCTCGCTGGTGTACGGATAACTGTAGAAATGTACGGCGCAGATGGCCACGCCGCGCTTGCCGATCATATAACCTGCCACCGGGCTGTCAATGCCGCCCGAAAGCAGCAGGCACGCCTTGCCGTTGGAGCCCACGGGCATTCCGCCGGGGGCGTCAATGATATCCGTATACACATACGAACGCTCCCGCACTTCGATGTAGACGATAAAGTCAGGATGCTTTACATCCACGCTGAGCCCGGGAAGCGCGTCAAGGATCCGGCCGCCGGCCTCTTCCGAGATCTGCGGAGAGTTCATGGGGAAGCTCTTAAGGCCGCGCTTGGTCTCGACTTTGAAGGTCCGGGCGCCGCGATCCCGCACGCAGGCGCGCGCCACTTCCACCGCTTTGGCGAAAAACAGCTCCGCTTCCGTGTCCATGACCCAGGCGGGGCTGATCGACACCAGCCCGAACACGCCGGAGAGGCGCTTGACCGCGGTATCGAAGTCGAAGCTGTCATCCTCCGGCTCCACGAAATAGCGGGACTGCGACCAGTGGATCTGCGCCGCGCCGAGGTCGGAGATGGCTTTGTGCATGTTGGTGGCCAGCCGGTGTTCGAAGGTGGAGCGGTTAAGCCCTTTGAGCGCGATCTCACCGATCCGGCCGAGAATTATTCTGTCCATTTTGAACTCCTGTTCATTTAATAATCGTTTCATTTACGCTGGCGGGTACGGCTGTGCAGCGCGTACAGCTGCTTGACTTCGCGCACCAGCACCGACGCGGCGTATTCGCACTGCTCACGGGTGTTGTCCGGAGACAGGCTTATGCGTATCGCGCCGTCGATAACTTTATTGTCCAGCCCCATCGCCTGCAGCACGCGGCTGCGGTCTTTTTTGTGGGACGAGCACGCCGAGCCCACCGATACATATACGCCGTATTTTTCCAGCGTATGCAGGATCACTTCCGCACGCAGGCCCGGGAAGGCCACGTTCAGGATGTACGGCGAGCTGAGCTCCGCTTCTGCCTCCTGTCCGTGCGCGGGGTCTGTCCCCGGTTCCAGAGGCGTGTTGATCACGTACGTACGCAGACCGTTGCGGATGGCGTCAATGAATATCTGCCTGTGCGCGGCCGCCGCCGCCCGGTTTTCCGTCAATTCCGCGCAGATATGCGCCGCCGCCGTGCCGAAGCCGCATATAGCGGGCAGGTTTTCCGTGCCGGAGCGCATGCCGTTCTCCTGACCGCCGCCGTAAAGCAGCGGTCTCATTTTTACGCGACCGCTCGCGTACAGAAAACCGGTGCCGCGGGGGCCGTGAAGTTTGTGCGCGCTTACGGAGATCAGATCGAGGCCGAGTTTTTTGACGTTTATCGGCAGCTTGCCGAAACTTTGCACGCAATCCGAATGAATCAGTGCTTCGGGGCGCACGCTGCGCACCGCGCGCACGATATCGGAAAGCGGTTGGATCGCGCCGGTCTCGCTGTTGACGTGCATGATCGACACCAGTGCGGTATCGTCCGGCCGCAGGAGCGCGGTAAACCGTTCAATGTTGACACGCCCGTCCGCGTCCACCGGCGCGGCGTCCACCTCGTATCCGAGTTCTTTCATCGCCTCCGCGGCCAGATACACCGACGGATGCTCTACCGCCGAGATGATGATGTGCTTCCCGGCGCGGGGATTCGCGGGCAATATCCCCCGGAATACCCAGTTGTTCGCCTCGGTAGCCCCGGAAGTGAAATATATATTTCCGGGGCCTTCCGCGCCGATCAGATCCGCCATATCCCGGCGCACCGCGGTCAATTCTTTTTCCGCCTCGAAACCGAGCCGGTGCAGCGAGGAGGGGTTGCCGAAAAACCGGTCGCTGACTTCCTCCATGCGCCGCGTGACGCATTCCCACTGGCGCGTAGTGGCGCTGTTGTCAAAATAATATGTGTTTTTGAGCCGCTCGCGCCGCTCATATTCGCGGTACAGATCCGGGCGCTTGGCCATTGTCCGCGCTTCCGCGTTCTGACGGCGCCAGAGTTCGATCTCGCCGTGATTGCCGCCGAGCAGCACCTCCGGCACGCGTCTTCCGGCGATGGTCTCCGGCCGCGTATACTGCGCGTATTCCAGCAGGATATCCGAGTGGGACTCGTTCTCGTACGCTTCCGGGGAGGCCAGCACGCCGGGTATCAGGCGGGCAACGCAATCTGCCACCGCCATCGCGGGTATCTCGCCGCCGGTCAATACGAAATCACCCAGCGAGATCTCCTCGTCGACTATGTCTTCGATCACCCGCTCGTCCATGCCCTCGTAATGGCCGCAGATGATGATCAGCCGGTCGAGCGAAGCCAGCCGCCGGGCCACGTCCTGCGTAAATTTCGTACCCTGGGGCGACATGTAAACCGTATACGGTTTGCGCCCGTCCTCTGCCGGATGTTCCGCCAGTACCGCGTCGTATGCGGACTTTACAGGCTGGTACGACATAACAAGACCGGGACCTCCGCCGTAAGGGTAGTCGTCGACCTTCCCCTGCCGGTCCTCGGTATAGTCCCGTATCTGATGACAATCTATTTCCAAAAGCCCTGCCTTGATCCCGCGGGCAACGATGCTCTCTTTGAACGCCGCGCCGCACATTTCCGGGAACAGGGTCAATATATCAATCCGTTTCATTTTGGATCCGGTTCGTCAGTATCGGATTCCGTCCCGCCGCCCAGATAGACCTCTTTTAGGCCGGGGAGCAGTCTGACGAAAATTTCTCCGCGCCGCACGTCCACGTGTCTTACCACGGAGGCGATGGCGGGAATATAAATGATTTTTTTGTCCGGAGTTCGGACTCCGTATGCGTCGTTGCTGCCGGTGGGTATCACTTCGAATACTTTGCCCAGTTTCTCAACACCCGGTGCGGCAGCGTCAAATGCATCATCGGCGGCGCTGTCTGTCAATTCGTACACGTCGGATCCCACCAGGTCACCGATGAAGTACGTGTCTTCCGGCAGTTCCACCGCCTTTTCGCGGGGCACGGAGAGCGTTGCTCCCCTGTAAAGTTCCGCCGTATTGCGGTCTTCGACGCCTTCCAGCAAAAGGATCGCGGTACTTCCGGCGACAGACGCGTAGCAGACCTTGTACCGGTGCGACAATTCTTTTGACTTTGCACTGCCCGCGGGCAGCCTGACGTCCACTTCCGCAGTCTTTTTAAAGCGTTCCGGATAGTCCGTCAGCGCCTTGACCTTAAGTCCGCCGCGGATCCCGTGCACGCTCACGACTTCGCCGATCACCAGATTTTCCAGCATACCGTTCCTCCCGTGATGCAAACAGCCGCAGCCGCCCGGCATATATGCCGGACGCACCGCGACTTCATTTATGCATCATTTCATTCCAGTTCCACGATGTCAACGTACACCGGCTTCGGGTTGTTCCGGAACGCGGCTTTCGCTACCGTGCGGAGTGCGCGGGCAACTTTGCCCTCGCGTCCGATAACGCGCCCCATATCGCCGGGGGCAACGCTCAGTTTCAGCACCGTGCTGTTCTCGGTCTCTTCCAGAGTCACAGACACCTGATCCGGCTCGTCAACTATCTGGCGGACGATTGTCTCAAGAAATTTTTCCATGGTAATCTGCACCTCATCAAGCGTTTTCCTGAGCCTTTTCCTGCGCCTTCTTCAGCAACACTTTAACTGTATCGGTAGGCTGAGCGCCCTTCTTCATCCAATCAGCTGCCTTTTCAAGGTCGATCTTCACTTCTTCAGGATCTACCAGCGGATTGTACGTACCGATCTCCTCCACGAATCTGCCGTCTCTGGCATAGTGGGACTCAGCAACTACCACTCTGTAGAACGGAGCCTTTTTGGCACCGATCCTTCTAAGTCTGATTTTAAGCATTTATTTCACCTCCATGCTTTGATTTTCGATATATATCAACAAAACAGGACCGCATCCGGCTCACAGCCCCGGAAAATCATCCGGGAATCCGCCCGGAAAGCCTCCGGGGAAACCTTTGCCGAATCCTCTTTTGCCCATACCGCCTCTTGTCATTTTTTTCATCATTGTCCGCATATCCTCGAACTGGTGCATCAGTTTGTTGACGTCCTGCACCGTCGTGCCGCTGCCTGCCGCGATGCGCTTGCGGCGGCTGGCGTTCAGTATGTCGGGATTGCGCTTTTCTTTCGGAGTCATCGAGCAGATGATCGCCTCGATCTTGCCCAGCGCCGCTTCGTCGATCTGCGAGTCGTTGATCTGCGACGCGCCGGGGATAAGCTTAAGCAGTCCGCGGATACCGCCCATTTTCCGGATCTGCCGGAGCTGGCCCAGGAAGTCGTCCAGCGTAAACGTCTGGGCGCGCATCTTTTTTTCCAGTTCCACTGCCTGCTTTTCGTCGTACATTTCCTGCGCTTTTTCGATCAGCGTCAATACGTCGCCCATGCCCAGGATGCGGTCCGCCATGCGCTTGGGATAAAACGTCTCAAAATCGCTGAGTTTTTCGCCGGTGGACGCGAATTTAATAGGCTTTCCGGTGATCGAGCGCACGCTCAGCGCGGCGCCGCCGCGGGTATCGCTGTCCAGCTTGGAGAGGATCACGCCGGTCACGTCCAGGTCTTCGTTGAACGCTTTGGCCACGTTCGCGGCTTCCTGACCGGTCATGCTGTCAACTACCAGCAGTATCTCCGACGGATCCAGCGCCTTTTTCAGCTGTTTCAGTTCTTCCATCATGTCGACGTCGATCTGCAGCCGGCCGGCGGTGTCAACGATCACCGTGTCGTTCAGCGTGCGCAGCGCTTTTTTGACGGCATTGCGGGCAATCTCCACCGGTTTGCCGCTGTCTTCCGTATAGACCGGCACGTCGATCTGTTTGCCCAGCACTTCCAGCTGTTTGATCGCCGCGGGACGGTACACGTCGCACGCAGCCATCAGCGGCTTGCGCCCGTTTTTGCGCAGATGCAGCGCAAGTTTAGCGGTCGCCGTCGTTTTACCGGCGCCCTGCAGGCCGCACATCAGGATCACGTTGGGAGGCTGTTTGGAAAAGTTTAGTTTATAATCGTCCGCGCCCAGCAGATCCACCAATTCGTCGTCGACGATCTTCACGATCTGCTGCCCCGGGGACAGGCTTTCCAGCACGCTCTGGCCAACGGCTTTTTCAGATACGCGGGCAATAAAATCTTTGACTACTTTGTAGTTGACGTCCGCTTCCAGCAGCGCCATGCGGATCTCACGCATAAGCTCCTTGACGTCCTTCTCGGAGACACGCGTCTGCCCCCGGAGGCGCCGGATCGTTGCCTGCAGTTTTGCGGATAAACTTTCAAATGCCATATATTATCTCCAGTCGAACGGTCAATATCGATTCGTTTTTAAAGTCCGGCAATGACGTCAGTCACTTTCTGATACATGCGGTCCAGCAGCCGCGCTTCGTACGCGGACAACGCGGAGCGGTCGATCTGTTCGAAATCCGTCTGCACGTCTTCCAGCTGCGCCTTTATTTTTTTGAAGCGGCTGTACAGACCGAGTTTCTGCTCCAGTTCGGTCAACTGCTGTTTTCCCTTAGTAACGAAACTGTGCACGCCCTGCCGCGAAATGCCGAGCACTTCGCCGATCTCCGCCAGGCTCATATCCTGGTTGAAGTACATATCCAGCACCTGAAGCGTGCTCTCAGTCAGCAATGAACCGTAAAAGTCCATCAGCATCCCCATTTCGTACATTTCAGATTGCAGCTCCACGGCGTACCTCCCCTTCGGCAATATAATAATGCCGGCCGGTTTTGCGTTCCGGCCGGCATTCCGCGGCGTGTGCGG
>CACZOW010000350.1 GCA_902782885.1 uncultured Ruminococcus sp.
CTGAAGTTTGACATCGTTCAGATGAGCCGTCCTTCCGAAAACGGTAATGCGATCGGCACCGGCCTGCTTAAATCGGTCAACGCCGACGGTTCATGGGAAGGCACCGTTTATCTTTCACCGTTCCATGCGAATGTGGATATCTCCAATATCAAAATGAGCGGCTCCGCGGCAGCGGGCTTCACTTCCGCGGATATTGACGGGCTGCAGTGCGGCGACCAGGTCGAACTATCGTTCATCGCGGCGTACAGCGGGGAAGGCGGCAGGGTCCGCATCCGCGCATACAACGGCGGCTATCTGCTCTCCGGTTCCGAGACGGTATACGATCTGTATTCCGAATTTACGCCTTACCGGTTCGTATTCTCCAACCAGCTCACTCCCGAGAAGATCCGGATCGAGGTCACGTTTGAGAATGTTGACAAAGGCAGCGTCGATGTTGCCAGCCTGTTCTGCACCGCGCAGTACGAGGATATTGCCCACAAGTATTTCGGCGACAACGATTCCTCGGCAGCCCGCGGCGGCGTATCCTTCGATATTATAGAGCGCTGAGCGCCGGCGCAGTCAATGACCATAAAACGAAGCGAACGCCCCCGGAGAACCGGAGGCGTTCGTTTATTATCTTCTTAATTCAGCTGGTGCGCTGGGCAGACGGGCTGTTTATACTTCGGCTTCGATCAGGCCGTAGTCGCCGTCGTTGCGTTTGTACACGGTGCAGATCTTGCCGTTTTCGCTGTTTTTGAACATGTAGAAAGTGTGCGTCAGCATGTTCATGTGAAGGATGGCATCCTGCACGCTGAGCGGCTTCATCTCGTACGTCTTCACGCGGACGATCGGATAATTCTCGGGCTCTTCCTCAACTTCCACGACGGGCGCCGCAGCGTCTTCGGTGATGGTCTGATGGCGGCCGCGGGCAAGTTTGGTCTTGCATTTAACGATCTGACGCTCCAGCACGTCCATGGCTTTATCCAGGGCGGCAATGGCGCTCTTTTTGTCCGTAGTCTCGGCGCGCAGCAGATAATTCTGATAAGAGATCGTGAGCTCCACTTTGGTGAGATATTTCTTCTCGGAGACCTTTACCCAGAGGGTGGTCTTGTCCTCGGGCTCGTCGCGGAAATATCTGGCAAAACGGCTGCCCAGTTTCTTTTCCATCGTCTTGGCGGTTCTGTCGGCAACATTCGCGTCTTTGGTATTAAGCTTTACTAACATATACTCTTCCTCCCGAAACAGATTTGTATTTGCGAGTGTAGTCCTACTGCTGAGTATATTGTACCAATTTCCCGCGGTGTATTCAAGCCTTTTATTTTGCGGCGCGGAGGAGTATAATAATAATTGGCTGTGAAAAAGCCTGACCGGATATTCAAGCTTCCGGAATTGATATGAGAGGAAGTAACATATAATGAGCGAATGTACTCATGATTGTTCGACCTGCGGGGAAGCGTGTGCGTCGCGGAACGCGCCGCAGGATATGCACGAGGCGCTGAACGAATACAGCCGCGTGGGCAAAGTGATCGCGGTCGTCAGCGGCAAGGGCGGAGTGGGCAAGTCCCTGGTCACGTCATTGCTGGCGGTCGGGATGCAGCGCCGCGGCTTCAAAACGGCGATACTTGACGCCGATATCACCGGACCGTCGATCCCGGAAGCGTTCGGACTGCACGACAAAGCGAAAGGCAGCGCGGCAGGCATATTGCCCGAAGTCACAAAAACGGGCATTGACGTCATGTCTGTGAACCTGCTGCTGGAAGACGAGACCGATCCCGTCGTGTGGCGCGGGCCGATCATTGCCGGCACCGTAAAGCAGTTCTGGACGGACGTGGTGTGGTCTGACGTAGACTATATGTTCGTGGATATGCCGCCCGGAACCGGCGACGTGCCGCTTACGGTGTTCCAGTCGCTGCCGGTGGACGGTATCGTTATAGTTACCAGTCCGCAGGAACTGGTGTCGATGATCGTGGGCAAAGCCGTTAAAATGGCCCGTCTTATGAACATCCCGGTGCTGGCGCTGGTGGAGAATATGAGCTACGTGAGCTGCCCGGATTGCGGCCGCAGGATCGCGGTGTTCGGCGAGAGCAAGATCGACGAAACGGCAAAACAGTTCGGCGTGGATATCGCGTGCCGCATACCGATCGAGCCCAAGCTGACTGCCGCCATGGACAAAGGCATGATAGAGCTGTTCGAGGGCGACTGGCTCAAAGCGATCGAGGAAAAACTGGAATCGGACGCCAAATGACCGGATAGCGCAGATGCGAACGGTATGACAAAGATAAAGCCGCGTTTTGCGCGGCTTTGTTTTTTGCTGAAAACGATCAGTTGCTCAGATGCCCCCGCCGTCCACGCCCAGCACCTGGCCGGTGATAAACGCCGCGTTTGCGGAGGCAAGATAATATACCGCGTCCGCCACGTCTTCGGGCGTCCCCAGCCGGCACAGCGGCGCGGCGTCCGCCAGACCGGCGAGCGTTTCGGCGTCGAGCGCGCTGTTCATCCGGGTGTCGATTACACCGGGCGCAACGCAGTTGACGCGGATGCCCGACGGCCCCACTTCTTTTGCCAGCGCTTTTGTGAGGGCGATTATTGCCCCTTTGGAGGCGCTGTAGGCGGTCTCGCACGAGCCGCCGCTGACGCCCCAGATGGAAGAAATATTGACGATCGCGCCGGAATGGCGGCGAATCATATGGGGCAGTACCGCGCGGCAGCAATTGTATGTGCCTCCGGCGTTGACCCGCATCACGCGGTCGAATTCCCGCGGTTCGGTCTCGGTGATGAGTTTTTGGGGAAGGGAAATGCCGGCGTTGTTGACCAGCACTTCCGGCGCACCGAACGCTTCAACGCAGCGGGCGATCAGCGCTTCGGCCTGTTCCGGCACGGATACGTCCGCTTTGACGGCCAGCGCACATTGCCCTGCTTTGTTCAGCTCCCGCTCCAGCGCCAGTGCGGCGGCTTTTGAGCGGCGGTAATTGATCACCACGCTGTACCCCTCGCGCGCGAATCTGCGTACGCACGCGGCGCCGATGCCGGTGCCGCCGCCCGTGATGATCGCTGCCGGACGGTGAAGGGTCGTGCCCCCGAGACGAGTATTATCTGTGTTATCCTGCATAGTAATTATCTCGCTTTCTGCAGCGCGGCGTATACCGTCTGCGCGTCGATGAAGTGGTATTTTTCGGTGTGGAGATTGCCGTCGTTGGCCGCAGTGATCAGAACGTAGTGATTGCCCCTGTACTCCGCATAGGACGCCAGACACAGCCCGGCGGGGCGGGTGAAACCGGTCTTGCCGCCGAGGATCTTCACTTCGCCCATATCGAAGCCGGAAAGCCCGGTGAACACGGTGCTGGGCAGCGTGAACGGGTATTGCCGCGCGGGTTCGGTGTAGGCGACGTATTCCTTCGAAGTAAAGAAACGCACGAATTCGGGCTGCCCGAGGGCGTATTCCACCAGCCGCATAAGGTCGGAAACGGTGGTGTAGTGGTCGTCGTTGTGCAGCCCGGTGCAGTTGACAAAATGTGTGTTTTTCATGCCGAGCGCCGCGGCGGTCTGATTCATGAGGTCAACAAATCCTGCCTCGCCCCCGGCGATCTCCCGGACGGCGGTGAAACTGCATTCGGCGGCGGAGGGCAGCAGAATGCCGGCAACGATCGACGCTTTGTCCGTGATCTCTCCGGCTTTGAAGCCCGCGGTGGAGGCGCCGGCATTGTCGGCTTGCTCGATGGCCTCGCCGGTGATCTCGTATTTGCCCTCGGGCAGTTTTTCGAGGGTGAGCAGCGCGGTCATGATCTTGGTCAGCGAAGCGGGGAATATGCGCGTGTCTTTGGAGAGGGCGTACAGCACTTCGCCGGTGTCAATATTTTTCAGCAGTACGCAGCGGCTGTGCAGCGCAGCGGGGTCAATGTCGAGTTTCTCCGCGTGCTCCGGACCGAGCTGCTCTGTCGGCGCGGGGGTCAGTACAGGCGCAGAAGCCGGAGCGGAAACCGGGGCCGAAACCGGGGCCTGATCCGGCGTGCGATCTGCGGTGCCGGGCGGAGTGATGACAACGATATTGCCGCTGTTAACGGCGCTCCGCGTACCGGTCGGGTCCTCCGTGTTTCGCGGCGTGCATCCGGCGGCAATACCCGCCGTCAGCGTCAGCGCTATTGCCGCTGCCGCCGCCATTATCCGCTTTATAATTTGACGATCCGCTCTTTTATATTTAACGCTTTCCATCATCCGGCCTCTGCGCGGCAGAGTATGTCTCCGTCTGCCCGCACCGACAGTATACCACATTTTTAAGCAGGGGGACAGACCCCGTGCTTAAAATCGTGCTTGAAATCGTGCTTAAAATCGTGTTTGAAACTGAAGGCGCCTTCTCAACATACCGCTTTTCCGGAAAAGAGAATAAAAAACGCGATTTGTCAATTTTTATCCTCATCGGGCGCCTTCTCTGGGTTTACAGACGCCATTGTCAACGTCCGCGAGCCCTCTGAGATCTCTCTGCGGCTCCCTAAAGCACTCCTGAAACGCCTCTGAGGTCCGAGAAAAGAACCTCGCGGTCGGCAAAAACGGTTTAGAGAGAGGAAATCTACCGTGATCGATGTCGTTCATGCCCTCTGCGGACTGAAAAATGAGCATGAAAGAACACAAAAAAACGTAAAATGCGTTTTTTGTCAAGAAAATCGAAAAGCGCCGGGTAAAAATGAGCGAGAATGCGGACGAATGAGCGATTCACGGCAGCGCGGCATGAAAAGAACCAA
>CACZOW010000351.1 GCA_902782885.1 uncultured Ruminococcus sp.
CCGACGGTCGCGCCTACCGAAGCGCCTGAATTGACGCCGACGCCCGCGCCGACCGGTACGCCTGAACCGACTGCCACGCCGGAGCCCGCGGAAACGACCGAACGTTATTATTATTCTAAACTGTATAACTTTAGAAAATATGACGAGGTTGCCGCGATATTATGCGAAGATTCGGTCAGCTTATACGGGTTGCTGAGAGATGAATATGAAGAATACCGGGACAAGCTCAACCCTCTTTACGGCCGGCTGCTCGAACTGTTTACCGACGGAACGCTCACGCCCGCGGGCCCGATGCTGAACGGTGAGTTTGCCGATCTTGCCTGGGGTTCGGTTATTACTAACGGTATGTTTGATCTGCCCTGGATCGGGTATATGTTCAAAATAGACGGAGGTATGGACGGAAGGTATATTGAAGTAAGGTTCATGTACACGGAACTGATCGAGGGGCAAGACCTCTCGCACAGCAGTATTTCGGAGGTCATTTCGCTGATCGCCCCGGGTATTCCGCTGCCTGAAGGTGATGAGGAAACAAATTCGGAGGAGTATATATCGATCAGGAATGAAAAACTTGTGCTGCACGACGGGACCGTTGACGCAGTAAAATTTACAAGGAAAGATAAAAGCGGCGTTATCAGATATGATTATCTGTTCCTGATGAACGGCTGTATCGTGGCGGTAACGCCTCAGGATACGCTTCCGAACGAAGAATTCTTTAAAACATTTTCTACGGGCATGTTCAAAGCGGACCTGTCTAAACTTCCGTCTCCGCCCGAGCCTGCGGCGCGCAGTACCGATCCGTCAAAATTATCGTCCGGGGAGGCTAAGCAACTCATCCGCGACGCGTATAATATTATCAACAGCATGAGAGGCTATTTTGAATGGTTCGAAGGGTTTGACAACGATATGCGTGTTGCTTCGCTTTCATATTCTTTTGTCCGCTTTATATCCTCGGGTGAGAAAGCGGGTTTTTATCGCCCGGTCAGATCCGGTTACGACGAAGCCGGGTTCAGAGCGCTGGTCAACGCGACGTTTCTGCCGGAAATCGCAGATTATCTGAACCGCAACGAAAAATTCTTCAGCGGGTATACGACGTTGGAGAACGGCAGAACATATTATAACCAGAAGGGTACGCAGATCGCTTATTATCGCAATTTCAGGTTTTCCGAAGAGGATCTGGACAGTCTCGTTCTTGACGAAAAAAGCGGAACCGGTTGGCTGCGCACAAGAGTAATGAATATGTACGAAGGCGACCCGAGAGACCGGGATGTAATCATAACGGTGTCGTTTAAGTGGGACAACGGCTGGAAACTGGCGTCAATGGATGCCGCCGATGCGGCGCTGCGCGAGTATGCTTCCGGCTTCGAGGCAACGGAATTCAGCGTTGACAACGCCCGCCGTGTCATCGAGACCGTCGTATGCGACCTGTATATGTTGACCCGCGTGGATACCGAAGGGCTTTATGAGGAATCCATATTTGATTTTGACGGAACAACTTTATCGGAACCGGAGCATCTGTACCGCGGCGACACGCGGTTTGACCGCATCTCGGGGACAATGGCGGATCCGCGCATCTGGCGCAGCTATGCCGGCCGGTTTTTGACGGGACCAATGGCGGACCGGATACTGAACGGCGGCAATTATCTGCTGTTTACCGACAACGCCGTTTATTCATGTACGCACTATGGCGATTACAGGTACCTGTTCGGCAGTTACATGACCGACAGAATCGTCCTGGAAGTTCTCAGTGCGACGGACACGCGGGCAACGGTGAGGCTGAGCGGCTGGGATTATTATGCATATAAGACCGGTCGCTGGGAGATCGACGATGATAAATATCTGGATTTTGAGTTTGAACTGATCGACGGAGTATGGAAGATCAGCGGCGGCAATTTCATTGACCGGCTCGATGCTGTTTATGCGGCCTGACCGGCGCCTGATCCGGCATATCATTGACAAATTCCCTCCGGAAGTGATAAATTACGCACAATGATAATGACAAACCGTTGTCAGCAGAAGGAGGCATTCGAAATGAAAAATCAATTGAAACACAGGAGCGGGATCAATAAAATACTGGCGATCTTTACGGCGGCAGTGATCTGCATTGCCTTCGCGGCATGTGCGAAAACACCGGATGACGGCTCCGGCAAAACAGATAAAGCGACAGACGTTCCGGCCGCGACCGGAGTGGCGACACAGGCGCCCGTTGTCACCGACGATCCTACAGAAAAACCCACCGCCGCGCCTACGGCAGCGCCCACGGAAAAGCCGGATCCCACGGCCGATCCTTATGAGGGTATGCCGGTGCCTTACTTTGACCTCGCCTTTGATAACGACGAAGTGTACGACGCATGCGGGAACACCGACATGGAGATGGAAGACGGCGAAATTGGCGAATTTACAGTTAATTTTGACGGAAAAGACGTAAAAACGACGGGCTATCGCGGCACCGACGGCGACGACTATATGTTCGTGGTTTTTGACGAATTTTCGGCGGACTTCCCGGGATTCGTATCAGAGGGCTTAACATATGAAATATTCATCCAGATCGATGAAATACCTCCGGCCGGCGGCGGAATGCTGATAAGCAACGGCAACGGCGGCGGTGCGAATATGCACATCCGCGGCTCTCAGGGACAGATCAACTTCAACGTCGGAAGCACCACGCAGGACGGTACTTACCCCGGATCGGGTTATATTTACGCGCAGACGAATGACGCCACAAAGGGAACAAAGATCGAAGCCGGAAAGCTTGTCCACGTGCTCGGTATGTACGACGTTGAAAACGGCATGGTCAGGCTTTATTATAACGGCGTGCTCGCGAGCGAAGGCGAATTCGGATCAGGCGAGTTCAATATGGCCGGGACCCACAACGGCAAGCTGGGCATCGGCATCAATGCGTCTTACCAGACGGAGCGCCTCGGAAATGCGACCGCGTTCACCATCGTAAAAGCGAGAGTATACCGCCAGGCGCTGACGGCGGAAGAAGTCGCCGCTGTGTATCAGAACTGCGTAAAGGCCGTGACGCCAGCGGAGTGATACTGCCTAAAACTTCATAAAAATTAGATCAAAAGGGCAAGAACTCCGCTTTAGAGTTTTTGCCCTTTTTATAATCAGGACAATTCCTTCTTTTTATGGTATAATCCGCTCATGAGAACCTGTTGCAAAACCCGGCCGGGAATAAGGAGGCATGACTCGGATATGCCAAAACGCCTATTGAAAAAATTGACGCTGTTTCTTGCCGTGGCCGCATGTATTGTCGCCGCAGGCTGTGCGCCGCGCTTCAGCTGGTCAAACCCGATCGCGATTGGCGACGACGGGATATGCGTTTTAGATATTGACCCGAAGACCGGTGCCGCGACAGAGATAAAAGGGCCTACGTGGGGCCGGAGAAGTGTTAAGACCGGAAGATAGCGGTACGGAGGAATCCTTATGCCTAAAATAAAAGCGCGAGCCGTTGACAACGTAAAATTTTCCACGCTGCCTTTGGGGCAGGTCAAAGCCGCGGGCTGGCTGAGAAATCAGCTCCTGCTGCAGGCCGGGAATGTAACGAAGCACTTTGAAGAATTGTCGCCGGACTGCGGTGCGGAAGGGGAACGACGCTCTGGCTGGCTGGGCGGCTCCGGCGAAAGCTGGGAGCGCGGCACATATTACGTCCGTGGGCTCGTTGCGTCCGCGTACGTGCTGGATGACGCGGAACTCAAAGCGCAGGCGCAGAAGTGGATCGAATGGACGCTGGCCAGCCAGACGGAAAGCGGCGCGTTCGGACCGCTGGCGAACTCCCCGGATTCGCTGGATTATTGGCCGCTGATGCCGATGCTGATGGCGCTGGAGTTTTATTGCGACGCCACGGGCGACGAGCGCGTTGTACCGTTCCTGCAAAAATATTTTGCTTGGGAGGCAAAGGCGCTCAGACGCAGGCCGCTTTATTCGTGGGCTGAGGCCAGGGGCGGGGACAATATCTTCGCGGTCTTCTGGCTTTACGAGCGCACGGGCGACGAGGCGCTGCTTGACCTCTGCGAGCTTCTGTACAAGCAGACATATAACTGGGAGGCCGCGTACGACGCCAAAGCGTGGTCCGGATCGTACCACATCGTCAACACCCAGCAGAGCTTCAAACTTTTTCCGATAATGTACGCGTTAACCGGCGACCGGCACTATCTCGACGTTTACTATAAGGGGACCGAGAACATTTATATGGCCTCCGGGCGGCAGGACGGTATGTCGAACGGGGACGAACTCACGCGGGGCATTGACGGCGTTTACGGAACGGAGACGTGCGCGGTGGTGGAGCGGATGCTGTGCGACGAGATCGCCCTCGCGGTATTGCGGGACGCCACGATCGCGGACCACCTCGAACTTATCGGCTACAACGCCCTTCCGCAGCAGCTGCTGTCCGACGGCAAAGGACAGGTCTATTTCACGATGCAGAACCAGGTCGCGGCGGATATGGGCAATCACGGTTTCACCAGCGACGGCGGCGACCGCTCGGTGTACGGGCTCCCGGGCGGCTACCCCTGCTGCGTGCACAATTACCAAATGGGCTGGCCGCTCTTCGCTGCGTCAATGTGGTTATCCACGTCGGACGGCGGGCTGGCCGCGGGCGCATACGGACCTTGTTCAGTCACCGCGGCGGTGGGAGAAGGCACGC
>CACZOW010000352.1 GCA_902782885.1 uncultured Ruminococcus sp.
GTCATCCTCTTGACTTCTGGTTTATGAATGAGAAAACGCCCTCGATAACACAAAAAAGCAAAATATCTTTTTTGGTGCAACGTGCCAAAAAGCAAGGCATCCGCAGGGTGCCTTGTTTTTTGTTGCGAAAAACGGTTATCAGGGGAAGGCTCCGGGGTTAGTGGGGAAGGCTCCGGGGTTAGTGGGGAAGGCTCCGGAAAAAAAGCAACAGCCTGTTGCTTGCCATCTGCTTCTCCGGAAAGTATAATCATTGCCAATAAAAGAAGGAGGGATCCGCATGGAGACCAAAGAAGTATTGTATAAGCTCAGGACGCAGAACGGATTGTCCCAGGACGAACTGGCCGAAAAAATATATGTGACGCGGCAGGCGGTCTCGCGGTGGGAGAACGGGGAGACGTTGCCCAACACTGAAGCGCTGAAGTTGCTTTCGAAAGTGTTCAACGTCTCCATCAACACTCTGCTCGGCTCGCCGCGCACGCTGATCTGCCAGTGCTGCGGAATGCCCCTCGAGGACAATATCCTCGGCAGAAATCAGGACGGAACGCTCAACGAAGATTATTGTCAATGGTGTCTCGCCGACGGAGCATTCACTTACAGCGACATGGACGAACTGATCGACGTATGCGTGCCGCACATGGTGGAGCAGGGCTTTACCGCGGAGCAGGCGCGCGCGTACATGAAACAGAAGCTGCCCGAACTGGACCACTGGAAGCGGTCTGACCGGAACGGCGGCGGTGAATTTGAAGCGCTGAAACGCCAGTTGATCGACGAGATCAACGCGCTGGGGATCGAGGGAATGCCGAAGGTCGACCGGCTGTTCGCGCTCGCGGGCCGCGACGTTAATCTCGAATATCCGCTCCCGGGCGGCGGCAACGCGCGTTTTCTGGACGACCGGACGACGTACCTGGGCAATCAGCTGAAACCGCTTTCCGGCGGCGAATACTGTTTCGGCGTGCTGGCAAACGCGGGGTTCATTTTGATCTGCACTTATAAAGCGAATGGCGCCGACCCGGAACTCATACTGTACAAAAAACGGTAATTGCCCCGGGATCGCGACCCGGGATCGCGAGGCTCGATTATCCTTTGATTTGACCGCGCTTTTGTGCTATTATTGCCCCCGGCGGCAATGCTGCCTGATTTGATTGACGGCGTAGTATTGAAAAGGAAGGCAATGATCATGACATTTAAAAAAATGAAAACGGCGATCGTGCTGGCGGCGGCAATACTCGCCCTGGCGTGTTTCGCAGCGTGCACGGGCGGCAATAAGGCAGATCCGTCCAATACGGCAGACCCTGCGGAGACACCTGCGCAGCCGACGGCGCCGGTCGATACCGGAAAAGTTGAACTTTACCAGCTGGCCCCCGAACGGGACAGCCTCATGATGAGCTATGTTATCGTCACGCCGCACAGAAAAATAATCGTTATTGACGGCGGACTCGACGGCGCCGGATTCGCCGCTCCGCCGTATCTGCCCTCCGCCATCAGAGGCATCCTCGGTATCGGGCAGAACGATTACTTCGAAGTCGAAGCGTGGTTCCTGTCCCACGGTCATAAGGACCATCTGAACGAACTGGCCAAGATGCTCACGGCGTACAAGGCAGAGGACAATTACAAGATCAACAATTTCTATTTCGATTTTCCGGATTTCGGCAAGGAGTGGAAAACGTCTTCCGGCGAGGGCGACTACGACCTGGAGGAGGTTGAGAAGCTCAAGCAGGGCATTGAAAATTATTATACCGTGAATCCGTTCGGCGGCATTTACGGCGCGAACATTCCCGAAGAGCAGTGGACTAGGCCGGCGGACGCGGAAAACTATTACTACGACCTTGTTAACGGCGCGGTCATCAACAGCACCAGCGTCAGGGACGGGCTGACTATTTCTATTGACGGCCTCGATTTTCAGGTGCTGCTGACCTGGAAGAAAGCATCGACTAACGTCAATTCCACCTCCGTTATCCTGCGCATGGTGTACGAGGGCAAAAGCGTGCTGTTCCTGGGGGACGCCTACACGGATTCCGGCCAAAGACTGCTCAAGCAGTATGAAGCCGATCAGATAAAGTCCGACTATATCCAGATGGGACATCACGGGCAGAACGGCCCGGCGAAGGCGTTTTACGACGCGATCGACGCGGCCAATTCCAAACGCCTGTGGCCGACGCCCGTGTGGGTATGGGAAGTGTACAAGTCAAAGAACAATATCAATACGGACACTACGCGCAAGTGGCTGGGATTGCCCGCGGATTTCAACGAATTTGCCGCGCAGGGGCTGCTGGAGGCGGGCAACGATTTTATTTCCGGCTTGTATAAAGCCTATCCGGATGATCCGACGCGGGTCGATTGCTGGAACAAAGACGTGCTGGACGCGCAGCGGGTGGCAGTGTTCGAGAGGTTCGAACGGTCTTCCTGAGCACATTAGAATGAAATTTAGCAATATCGGGCGGCCGACTCTCACGCGCAAGTAGGTCGGCCGCTTTATCGCTCGTTCTCAGATCGGTAGGGCGTCCGACATTTACCCAAGTACTGAAGCCTCATTTCCCCTGTTGTCGGTTTGGCTCTACTCCCGAAATCGTAATGACAATGCTTGATTCAAACATTGCGACAGATAACGCCTGTGAAAACAGGTAATATCCTGTCATTTTCATTTTTCA
>CACZOW010000353.1 GCA_902782885.1 uncultured Ruminococcus sp.
CGAATCCGCGCTCACCGGACCGACGACCGGATAACCCGCGTACTGCGCCGCCGCCACCGCGGGGGCAATTTCTTTTACTTCTTCATCGCCGAACAGCCCGTGCTCGCCGGAATGCGGATTGAGGCCGGCAACTGCCAGCGGAGCATCCGCATCCACCGTCACGCCCATGCGCCGAAGCGCGGCGATCGACCGGTCAATGTAATCCAGCAGCCGCTCTGCCGTCACCAGCTCGCACGCGCGCCGGAGGGCAACGTGCCGCGTCAGGAAAAACACTCTGAGTCCGTCGGTCTCGAACATCGTGAGCGGATCGTCGGTTCCGGTCAGCGCCGCAAATATCTCCGTATGGCCGATAAATGGCACCTGCGCGGCGCGAAGAGCTTCTTTATTTATCGGGGCGGTGGCTGTTGCCTGCGCTCTGCCTTCGGCGCACAGCTGATGCGCCCGGGCGATGCAATCGTACGCGAGCCGGCCCGCAAACGCCTGCACGGTGCCGAAGTAATTGTCCAGATCCGCGATATCGGGAGCGCCGGCAGGCAGCGGGACGTCAACGATGTTGACCCCGAAACGCTTCTCGAAACTGTCTATGCCCAGACGCGCGGCGGCAAGATCAAAAATACTGCGATTGCCCACGGCCAGAGGGCGGCAGACCCGGTTCACTTCCGGGTCGGCAACAGCGCTGACCACTATCTCCGGCCCGATCCCCAGGGGATCGCCCATCGTCACCGCGATAGTCTTACGTTCCATTTACGCTCACTCCCCGCGCTCAGCCCTCGGGCGTGGTCTCGTTGACCGAAATTCCGAGCTTTTCCAGCAATTCCTTCAATTTATCGGCCAGTTCTCCGTCGTCCGTTTTTTCGATCAGCGTTTTTCCGATCACCGAGGCAAACATAGACAGTATCATCGCCACAATGCCGAACAGGACGCCGATGATGCCCGTGATCAGGCCGCCCAGCGCCACTCCGGAGAATTTGCGGTCCGGGGCCTTCGATTTGGCCACGAACGCCAGCACCACCGCCGCGATGCCCGTGATCAGGCTGGCCACAAAGGCAAACCGCAGGCAGCAGCAGGAGCTGAGGATACTGATTATTCCCAGGATCAGAGAAACGATCCCCATACCGTCGGTGCCCTTCGAAACGGGCGCGGAGGCGGGTCCGGCCGCGGCGTTGTTCTGCATCTGCCAGGCTGCCGTACCGACCGCGGGCGACGCACCGCCAACAGCGTACTGCGAACTTTCGCCGGTCAATCTCGGCCCGTACGGATTGGACGGATTGCCGGACGGCGGCAATTGCGTTTGCCCGGCGGGCGGCGCCTGAAACGGCGGCTGCGGCGGCAACTGCGCCGGCGCGGCGTTGTCCGCCTGTGCCTGCGCAGTTGACTGTGTCTGCGCCTCTGCCTGCGCCCCGGCGGCCTGCAGTTCTTCCTGCAGCTCTTCCTGCAGTTCCTCTTTAATGACCAGCTGGCCGCAATTGCCGCAGAACTTCATGTTGTCATACAGCGGGCTGCCGCAATATCTGCAATTTGCCATGTTGAGCCCCTCCTCGTTTTAGAACACCGGCTCGCCCTTGGGCGCGCAGCCGGCCAGGTAATATTCGTCGTTATCCGTGGGTTTGTTGTCCGCGTAGATCCACTGCTGCTGCGGCAATGTGTTCTGCCACTTGCCCCCCGCGCGCCGGTGGCATTCCTCCACGCTCAGCAGCCATTTGCTGCCGGAAGGACGCTTGGGCTCGAACTCGTAATAATCGCCGTCGAAAAACGCGCCGAAGCAGTGGGAGTCGGTCTCGAACACGACGGAAGTCATGTTCTGCGTTTTGGCGTGGATCTCGAAGGGCTGGCCCAGTTTGGTGCCCTTAAAGGAGAATTCGTTGCGGGTGATGCGGAGCATGCCCTCGCCGCAGGGTTCGCTGGTGGCCGTTTTGGGAACGAAGTGATCAGAGGGCAGATAGCCGATGGTCACGGGCTCTTCCAGGCAGAAATCCGCGTTGTCCCGGATCTCGCGGAACACACGCCGGCGCTGCAGCTCGAACCACACGCGCAGGTTCTTCGGTACGACTGCGCCGTCCGAGTTCGGGATCAGGTCGTAGTATTCGTTTATCTTTACGCTGTTGCCGCAGGCGCCGCAGGTGAACACGTTGTTCTCGCCGTGCTGCGTGAATTCCTTGCCGCACTTGGGGCAGATGTACAGATGCTCCTCCAGCTTTTCGGCAATGTGCTCTGTGCCCTGGTATTTGACGCGCGCGGTCTCGTTCCAGACGAAATCGTCGTTGTAGATCGCGGCGTCGACCATGCGGTCCATTTCTTCGGGAGCGATCGTCTGCGTCTGTTCGGGGGTAAACAGCTGCTTTACTTTTATGATGACTTTTCCGGGACGGTCGGCAATGTTCCACTGCGTGTTGGACATGTAGCCGCCGGTGATGGTGGTGGTGTATACCGGAACGTTCAGGTGCTTGAGCAGTTTGCCGGTGCCCAGCGCCACGGGCTGGTTGGTACCGGAGATGCTGGATTTGCCTTCGGGGAACAGGATGACGTTGCCGCCCAGTTTAATTACCGACATGATCTCCTTGATGCAGTGCGAGTCGGCAACAAAATTCTTCTTGGGGATCACGCTGGTCAGGTCAAAGATCGCGTGCATGTGCGCCCGGTGGAATTCGATGTACGATGCCACATAGTTGAGCATGTGCGGTTTTACGGCGAGGGCAATATACTGCCAGTCGCACCGCGACGTATGGTTGCTGAGCACCACGAAGGGGCCCTTCACGTTCTTCATCCCGACTTCGTCAACGATCTCGAGATTCATTTTTTTGGAGTTGGGCGTCGCGAGGAATGTGCGCAGCGCTTTGCCCATAAACTTACTCATCGGTTTGCCTTTTTTGGCCGCCAGTTTCTTGTCGATGTCCAGTTTTGCCATGTTGTTTACCTCGTTTGCTACTAGGATTTGCGGCCGGTTCAAAGGCGTCAACGCTTTCGCGGACATTTCACTGCTCCTTCAGAGCGCTTTCTCGGGCTTTCCCGGATACACACGGACCGCTTTTTATACGGAAATTGTACCACTTTGCGGGGATAATTACAAGGTGCGGCTGCAGGGACAGGCCAAAACGGGTCAAAAACGGCTGTTGCCCGCTTGTTGACATTAAACGCCTTGAAATGGTAGAATTTTCGCAGTTGACGCCGGAGCACGCGGCAGGCCGCGCACGCCGGTGAGATCAGAATTATTGACCGGGAGATGACATTATGTACCCATTTAAAATCGGTGTGATGCTGGATTCATTCAGACTGCCTATTGACCAGGCGCTGGTCAAGGCCGCGGAAGTCGGCGGGCAGGGGCTGCAGGTCTACGCGACGTACGGCGAAATGGCGCCGGAGAATCTTGACCGCGCGGCGCGGCGCGAATTTCTGAAGCGCGTGAAGGCAGGCGGCCTGGTGATCTCCGCACTCTGCGGCGATCTGGGCAAAGGCTTCACGAATCCGGAACTGAACCCGGGACTGATCGAAAAATCCAAGCGGATACTGGATCTGGCGGTGGAACTCGAGACCAACGTGGTCACCACGCATATCGGGCGCGTGCCGGAAGATCCCGCGGACGACGTATATAAGATCATGCAGAGCGCCTGCCACGAACTGGCGGAATACGCGGACAGCCTCAAGGCGCATTTTGCCATCGAGACCGGACCGGAGCCGGCGGCGCGGCTGCGCGAATTCCTTGACACCCTCGGCTCCCGGGGCGTCGCGGTCAACTACGACCCCGCCAACCTCACCATGTGCGTTGACGACGACGCAGTCAAAGGCGTGTACGAACTGAAGGATTATATTGTCCACACCCATGCGAAGGACGGCATGCGCGGCACGCAGCCGCCGTACGTCGAAGTACCGCTGGGACAGGGCGACGTGAAGTGGGACGGCTACCTGAAAGCGCTTGACGAAGTGGGCTACAAGGGATTCCTCACCATCGAACGCGAGTGCGGCGACGCCCCCGAAAAGGACATCGCGCTGGCGGTCGGATTTCTTAAAGAAAAGATCGGAGGCTGAGCAGCATGAAAAAGCTTAAAGTCGGTATCGTCGGCGTCGGCAACATTTCCGAATTCCACATCAGCGGCTACAAACGCAACCCCAACGTGGAGCTGTACGCGTTCTGCGACATCAACGAGGCCCGCCTGAAGGAAAAAGGCGCGCGCCACGGCGTCACGCGGCTGTACACGGACGTCAACGAAATGGTCAAACTCGAAGAACTGGACGCCGTCAGCGTCTGCACCTGGAACTCCGCCCACGCCCCCTGCACGATCGCGGCGCTGAACGCGGGCAAACACGTGCTGTGCGAAAAACCAATGGCGATGAACGGCAAAGAGGCGGAGGAGATGCTGGCCGCCGCGAAACGCGCGGGCAAAATGCTGCAGATCGGTTTTGTGCGCCGTTTCGGCAACGACTGCGCGATATTGAAAGACTTTGTTGACGCCGGCGATTTCGGCGAGATCTACTACGCCAAAGCGACGTATACGCGGCGCCACGGCTGCCCCGGCGGCTGGTTCTCGGACAAGAAGCGCTCCGGCGGCGGTCCGCTCATTGACCTGGGCGTGCACGTGATCGATCTGGCCAGATATATTGCCGGCTGCCCCAAGCCCGTATCCGCGTACGGCGTGACCTTCGACAAACTGGGTTCCCGCCCGGACATCCGGATGCGCCCCGGCGAATACAGAGCGTCTGACGCGGGCAAGACCAGCGACGTGGAGGATTTCGCCTCCGCCCTGATCCGCTTCGAGAACGGCTTCACCATTGGCATCGAGGCGTCCTTCGATATGAACCTGCCCGGCGAGAACAACATCGTTTTCCTGGGCACCAAAGCGGGCGCCACCCTCTCCCCCGACCTGAAGATCTACTCCACGTCCCACGGCTACATGACCAACGTCACGCTGGACATGCCCACGGCGCTGGATTTCAACGGGCTGTTCGAGCGGGAGATAGACGATTTCGTTGACTGCGTGCTCACGGGCAGAGCGAGCAACGCCCCCGCGGAGGACGGCGTGGTGCTGATGAAGATATTGTCCGCCATCTACGAATCTGCCGCCACGGGCAACGAGGTAAAGATCGATTGAATACGGCGGTGAGGTTGAGCACCCCCATCGGCGGTGTCGCACATTGACGAAGGGAAAACACAGCGATATCATATGATTGTATTCAGCCGTACAGGAGGATAGGACAACGCAGGAGTACGACCTGGGCGTCCCATACGTGGTTTAGCAAGGAGAGCGATGCCGGGTGCGTCGCTCTTTTCTGGAAAAGCCATCATTACGCTGTTTTAATGCAGTACGAGCTGAAAAGTCTCGTGATTTTAATTAAGCGCGGCCACATATCTCAATTCCGGCTCACTTTTTGTTGTTTTTACTCAAGAAACAACTACAGTTTCAGTGCCATACTTCATTTTTCTTCAAAACCAGAAAAGCAAAAAAAACGGTTTTAAATATCAGCAAAATCGTTATCATGGAATGCATGTTGTCACCAGTTAAGGGATTATCGTCAAATACAAACAAAGAGTCAAGCTTCTCAATGAAATCTCCTCCTGAAATTATCCAACCTTTGTCTGTTCTTACAAATTCAAATGACAATGTAGTAATCTCATTATTGTCATAACCTAGCCTATAAGAGCAAAGGGCCTTGTTATCATCTGCGCTTATAATAGTTAATCTATCTGGCGATGGTCCGTTTTCTTCACATATAATATACATCTCCATAGATTCTCGGTATTGCGCCCTTTCAATCAATCCATCCGCTCTAATATTTACTGCATTGTTTTTAAACAATGTCCGCTTTACAACATCAGATGTAGCAAACTCTGACAGGTATTTTTTCCATGTATCAGGATAAGCCAAAATCCCTTCAAACACCTTATTACTTCCACCTAATTCATAATAGGTATCTGCCGCCAAACTATTAAGACTAGTATAGTAATACCCTTCCATTATCACCGCTCTTATTGCCTCAATTGCGGTTTCTGTTGAAAAGGCATTAGATTTTGAAAAACTCGGATTCGCTTTGAGAAGAATGGCTTTATTATCAATCGCAGTTATTTTCCATAACCCATTATCATTATACAAGGAAAAGCGAATTTTTAGATCTGGCAAAAAATAAGCTTCAATTTCTGCCGATTGCTCTGATTCTTTGATAATCGCAATGCTTTTGCTATTATCTCGTTTATATTCCTTATAGCCGTGTAATAGCGTGAATCCCCATTCTCGATAATAATTTTTTCCGTCTATTTCCCTGAAATCATTAAAAAAATCGCTATTTATCTGTAGCAATTCGCCTGCATATTCTTCTGAAAAAGTACCGTAAACAAGTGCTTTTATTCCTTTTTCGTCATAGTTATCCAATATTGGCCTATAGATATATTTAAATTCAACATTGTTTTTCTCTTCTATCAATTCTACAACATCCGGACTGATGTTTTCATAATCCCACGGATATCTGCGCGCTCCTAATATAGATCGTACGAGAATGGCATTGTCAACCAATTCGTTCAATTCCTCTTCGGACAAAGATGCGGCATCAGTCCGGATAATTAAGAACAATGAGACTAACAAAAACGATATTAATAAACACAAACATACTCTTTTCATGATAGACCCCTTAATCACAATTTTTTCAGTGTATCATCTCACTCACGAACGCCACCGGCTCACTGACAGGCTTTCCGCCGTCAGAGGTGAGCGAGTTGTCGTGGATGACCACCATCGAAATATAGTCGCCGCCGCCGTCAACGGTGCCCGAGGTGATGCAGTCGCCGCGGGCACTGATTTTGTTGTGGTCAATATAGATCCCGTCCGGTCCGTACCCTTTATTTGACAGGAAGATCGCGTTTTCGGCGCCGTCAAAGGTATTGTAAGCGATATTGACGTGCAGGATCTCGTAGATCTCCACCGACGTTTTGCCGGTGTTGACGAAGGTGTTGCCGTGGATCTTCAGACCCTCCGCGCGTCCGTCGCCCACAGTAGAGCCGTCGCCCACCAGCACGCCTTTGCCGGGGCCGGTGAACGTATTGTCCGTAATGAAATCGTTGATGGAGATCTCGCCCATGTCGCGGGTGTAGGTGAGGCCGTACGATTCGGCGTTGCGGGTGTTGAATTCGCAGCGCACCGCCCAGCAGTTGGAGCCGCTGAAGTGGAGGAGCGGCGCGGTGTTGCCCTCGCCCGACGAGAACGCGCAGTCGAAGGCCTTCACGTACAGTGCGTCAATACCGCTGCCCTGCCCGCGATGCTCGAAGCCCAGGTCTTTGGCGTTAAAGTTGTACTTCATGCGGATATCGAATATCGGGCCGTCCAGGCTTTCCGCACCAACGAAGCGGGAAACGTCCGCACCGTCGCCCTTGAACGTGAGGATCTTGGAGTCATCTTTCGTCACTTTTATCGTTTTGGTGATCAGATACGTACCCGCCGGGAAATACGCGGTACCGCTGCTCTTTTTAGCCGCTTTCACGCACTGCTCTACCGCCGCGGTGTCGTCCGTGACGCCGTCGCCCACCGCGCCGTAATCTTTCACGTTGTAATATTTCGTGAGCAGCGTGCCCAGCAGGGTGTCGCCGGTCTGGTCCGGAACGGGCCGTTCGGCGCCGCGGTACGGCTCCGCTTCGCTCCGTGCGGGCAATTCGGGCACTTCGATATCGACGCGCGCGCCATCTTTGGGTATGTCGACGCTGCCGTATCCGGCGGAGTCAATAACCGACGCCTTGTCCAGCTTTATTATTTCCAGTTCGGTGGTGCCGCCGCCGGAGATGTTGGCCACCCGGTTGCCCCCCACCGTGGCCGCGACGGCGTTCATCATGAACAGCGCCTGTCCCCCGGTCAGCACGCAGTAGTTGTGCGTCGCCGAGACGCGGAAGTAGTTGTCGCCCCATACGGTGATGCTGTCGGGGGCCCAGATGTAGTTGTCGTGGATGAAGATGTTGCCGCCCGGCGCGTTGGACTTGAGCATGCGCACGCCGCCTTTGCCCCCGCCCATGTAATTGTCGCAGATCTCCACGTTGTACACGCCGAAGCCATCCGGCGCGATCTCCACCGCGGTGGACGCCGCGTCCAGCATGTTGTTGCAGATGGCAAGGCCGTTGACCGCGCGGACCTCGATCATGGGTTCGCCGGGGATCAGGTAGAGGTTGCGGGCGATCGTGAGCGCCTCCTGCGCGCCGCTTTCGTCGCGGCTGGAGACCAGCGTGCATTTGGTGTACCGGTCGCCGAAATGGACGTCGCACATGACGTTGCCCCGGGCGTCGCGGCCGGGATATTTGGTGAATTCGACCTGGTATGCGTCAAAATTGGCGTGGGAGAACCCGCACTGGCGCACGGTGTTGTACGAGCCGGATACTTCGAGGCAGGGAACGGTGCTTTTCGCCGTGCTTTTCCTGAATGTGACGCCGTACAGCGAAGCGCCGTGGGCTTCGAGGCTCACGGAGGGTGCCTGGGCGTTGCTGTCTTCGAAGGACAGGAACGAGAAGTGCGTGTCGTCCCGGGCTACGCTGAACGCGGGTCTGTCCCCGAGTTTGCTGCTGATCGCGAAGCGCGAGGAGCCGTCGGGGTCGCCGGCGAGGCAGATCCAGCCGGGGCGCGTGTGGTCGAGCAGGAGCGGGCTGATGATGCGGTACCTGCCGGAGGGGAAATACAGTATGCCGCCGCCTTTTTCCAGCACGGCGTCAACGGCCGCGTGTATCGCGTCCGCGCAGTCCGATTTGCCGTCGGCGGGCACGCCCAGGGCTGTGGCGTCGTACACGCGGGCGTCCGCGGTCAATTGCGTCATGCCGCTTACGGTCAACAGTTCTTTCATTGTCCTCTCCTCCGTTCCCGGCGCCGGCGTGACGGCCGGAGCTTCGCTGACAGTGCCGGAGCCGTTGCCCCCGCCCGACGGCAGCGGATCTGCCCTGCCCCCGCAGCCGGAAAATGTCGGCATCAGCACCGCCAGCACACATGCGAGCACGCACGCCGCCGCGGTCCGCTTTTGAGACCGGTTTTTTTGAAAGCGGGTCTGTCCCCGTGTCAGTTTTTGAAAGCGGGTCTGTCCCCGTGTCAGTTTTTTCACGTCATCTTCTCCTGTTTCACCTTGCGGTCGATCACGTGGCGGCGGCCCAGTTCCGCGCGCACGTCGTCGAGCGAGATCCCCGCCTCCACCATCAGCACCATCACGTGGTACATCAGGTCGGCGATTTCGTAGACGGTCTCGGGATTGTCCTGCGCCTTGCCCGCGATGATCACCTCGGTGCTCTCCTCGCCGATCTTTTTGAGGATCTTGTCCAGACCCTTTTCGAAAAGGTACGAGGTGTAGGAGCCCTCTTTGGGCGCCCGCTTGCGGCTCTCCAGCATCTCCATCAGGCCGTCAACGGAGAACTCGCCCCGGGTCTCGCTCTCGTACAGGGGGTAATCGAAGCAGGACGTTGTCCCCAGATGGCACGCGGGGCCGTCGGGCACCACCGTCACCAGCAGCGAATCCCGGTCGCAATCGGCGGCGATCGATACCACGTGCTGGTAATTGCCGCTGGTCTCGCCCTTGACCCAGAGCTTGCCCCGCGACCGGCTCCAGAAGCAGGTGAGCTCTTTTTCCATGGTCAATTCCAGACTCTCCCGGTTCATATATGCCAGCATCAGCACCCGCCGCGTGGCGTAGTCGACAACGATCGCCGGTATCAGCCCGCGCTCGTCAAATTTGAGTTCATCGATCTTGATCATATGACTGTCCTCCACTGTAAAAACTGACGCGGGGTCTGTCCCCGTGTTCAAAACGGGGTCTGTCCCCGTGTTTAAAGGCGCGCGGGGATGCCCGCCGCCGCCATTGCCTGCTTAAGCTCGCGGATAGCGATCTCGCCGAAATGGAACACCGATGCCGCCAGGCCCGCGTCCACGCCCGGAAGGGTGCGGAACAGCGAGATGAAATCGGAAATTGACCCCGCGCCGCCCGAAGCGATCACCGGGACTTTTACATAATACGTCACGTGCGCCAGCAGGTCGAGGTCAAAGCCCTGCTTAACACCGTCGGTGTCAATGGAATTGACCACCACCTCGCCCGCGCCGTTCTCCACCGCGCGCCGGATCCAGCCGATCGCCTCCATGCCCGTATCCTCGCGGCCGCCTTTGGCAAACACGCGGAACTCGCCGTCCACGCGCGCCACGTCCGCGGACAACACCACGCACTGGCTGCCGTACTTCGTTGCCGCCGCGCCGATCAGCGAGGGGTCGCGGATCGCCCCCGAATTCACGCTGACCTTGTCCGCGCCGCACTTCAGCACCCGGCCGAAATCCTCCACCGTATTGATGCCGCCGCCCACGGTGAGCGGAATGAATACGCGCTCCGCCGTCTCGCGCAGCACGTCCGTGAACAGTTTCCGCCCTTCCGCCGAGGCGGTGATGTCGTAAAACACCAGTTCGTCCGCGCCCGCCGCGCTGTAGTACTCCGCCAGTTCCACCGGGGAGGCAACGTCCGCCACGCCCTTGAAATTCACGCCCTTGACCACGCGCCCGTTCCGTACGTCAAGGCAGGGAATGATGCGTTTGGTGATCATCTGGCCGCCTCCTTTTTGAACACGGGGACAGACCCCGCGTCAGTTTTTTTGAACACGGGGACAGACCCCGCGTCAGTTTTTTGGGGTGGCCCCGCGGCGATCCGGATGGCTTCGCGGAGGTCAATGGCGCCGGTATAATATGCCTTGCCGATGATGGCGCCGTACAGGCCCGCGGCGGTCAATTCGCGCACGTCCTCAATGGCGGACACGCCGCCGGACGCGATCAGCCGGATGCCGTAATCCGCCACGGCCGGCAGCGTCAACAGCTCGCGGTACAGCGCCGTATTGGCGCCGCGCATCGCGCCGTCGCGGGAGATATCCGTGCAGATAGCCGTGTTGACGCCCGCCTCCCCCAATTGGCGGAAAAACTCCGCCGCGGTGAGGCCGGTGCGTTCGGTCCAGCCGTTGACCGCCACGTACCCGTCGCGCAGGTCAACGCCCGCCGCGATCCGCTCCCCGTACTCCGCCGTGAGCGCCCGCAGCAGCTCCGGCTCCTGTGCGGCGGCCGTGCCGAGTATCACGCGGTCGATACCGCTGTCAATATACCTCGCCGCCGCCTCCCGCGTCCGGATGCCGCCGCCCACTTCCGTGAACAGGCCGCTTTCGCGCCGGATGCGCAGGATCAGGTCCAGGTTGGGCGTCGTGCCGTTCCGGGCGCCATCCAGGTCAACGACGTGCACGCAGGTCGCTCCCGCCTCCGCGAAAGCCGCCGCCACCGCCGCCGGGTCCTCGCTGTACACCGTCATCCGGGCGTAGTCGCCTTTGTACAGGCGCACCGCCTTGCCGCCGTAGATATCGATCGCCGGGAAGATCAGCATTGGCCGCCACCTCCGTTAAGCGCGGGCGCAGGCCCGCTTTTAAGCACCCGATTTTTGAACACGGGGTCTGTCCCCGTGTTCAAATTCTCCGCAGTCAGGCCGCAGAACGCGCGCAGGATGCGGAGCCCGACGTTGCCGCTTTTTTCGGGGTGGAACTGGCAGCCGAAGACGTTGCCCCGCTCCACCGCCGCCGTCACGGTCACGCTGTACTCCGCCGCGGCCGTGACCGACTCGCCGCAATCCACGGCGCAGTAGGAATGCACGAAATAAACGCAGTCGCCGTCGTTGACCTCGCGGAACAGCGGCGAGGGCCGGGTCAATGTGAGCGGATTCCACCCGATATGGGGTATTTTCAGGGTCTTGTCCCAGCCGGGCAGGCTTTCGATGGGGACAACGCGCCCCGGTATCAGCGAGAGCCCCTCGTGCCGCCCGAATTCTTCGCTTTCGTCAAACAGCAGCTGCATGCCGAGGCAAATGCCCAGGAAGGGCTTGCCTTCCGCCGCGATCTGTTTTAACACGGGGGACAGACCCCGTTCACGCAAAAGGTCCGCCGCCTCGCCGAACGCACCCACGCCGGGCAGGATGATGCGGTCCGCCGCCCGCAGTATGTCCGGGTCGCCGGTGACCACCGCCGCCTCGCCGATAAAAGAAAGGGAGCTGACCAGAGAAAACAGGTTGCCCGCGCCGTAGTCAACGATCGCCGTCATTGCCCTCACCCCTCACAGCACGCCCTTGGTGGACGGGATCTCCCCCGCCAGCCGGGGATCGAGTTCCGCCGCGGTGCGAATTGACCGCGCGGCGGATTTGAAAATGCCTTCGATGATGTGGTGGGTGTTGGCGCCGCTGATCTCGCGGATGTGCAGGCTGCAGCCGGCATTGCGCACGAACCCCAGCCAGAATTCCTCCACCAGTTCCGTGTCGAAGCTCCCGACTTTCTGCGCCGGAAGCCGCACGTCGTAGGTCAGGTGCGCACGGCCCGAGAAGTCCGCGGCGGTCAATATCAGCGCCTCGTCCATGGGCAATATGCAGCTGCCATATCGCCGTATCCCGCGCTTCTCGCCCAGCGCCGCCGCAAAGGCCTGCCCCAGCGCGATCCCCACGTCCTCCACACTGTGGTGGTCGTCAACGTCGGTGTCGCCCTTGCACCGCACTTCCAGCCCGAACCGTCCGTGGGCCGCGAACAGCGTCAGCATGTGGTTCAGAAATCCCACGCCGCTGTCAACGCACACCCTGCCTCCGTCCAGTCCCAGCCGGATCTGCACCTGCGTCTCCGCCGTATTTCTCTCTATCTCCGCGATCCGTCCGCATCCGTCCATGGTCTCGTTCTCCCTTGTCCCGGGGCCCCGTTTTTTGAACACGGGTCTGTCCCCTTGTTTAAAAACAGGTCTGTCCCCCTGTTTAAAAATCACGCGTTTATGATCTCCGCCAGCGCGCGCAAAAGCGCCTCCATCTGCGCCCGGGTGCCCACGGTAATGCGCAGGTAGTCGGAGATCCGCTCCGGCCGCGCAAAGTGCCGCACCAGGATGCCCTTCGCCTTGAGCTCGCGGTACAGCGTCTCGCCGTCAACGCCCGGATACCGCGCAAACACGAAATTCGCCCGGGAATCCGTCAGCTCGAAGCCCAGTTTTATCAGTTCCGCCGCCGCAAAGGCGCGGTTTTCGATGACGGTGCGGCAGTTGGCCGCCGTGTACGCCGGGTCAGCCAGGGCGCCGATGCCTGCGGCGAGGGTGACGGAATTGACGTTGTACGGATTGACCGAGAACCGCAGCGTGTTCAGGTCGCGGATGACCGGTTCCGCCGCGAAGCCCAGCCCGAGGCGGGCGCCCGCCATTGACCGCGATTTCGAAAACGTCTGCGTCACCAGCAGATTGTCGTACCGCTCGATCAGTTTTACCACGCTTTCACCGCCGAAGTCAACATACGCCTCGTCCACCACCACCATACGCGCCGGATCCGCCCGCAGAAGCGCTTCGATCACGTCCCGCGGGAGGGCAATTCCCGTCGGCGCGTTGGGGTTGGCAATGACCAGCGTCCCCTTTGCCTCCATAAACGCGTCAATATCCACCGTGAGGTCGTCCTTCAGCGGCACCTCCCGGTACGGCACGCCCTGCTCCCGCGCGAACACCGGATAGAACCCGTACGTCACGTCCGGAAATACCGCGGGTCTGTCCCCGTCGCAAAACGCCGCGAACGCCCAGCTCAGCACCTCGTCGGAGCCGTTGGTGCAGATCACCTGTTCCGGCCGCACGCCGAAAGTCTCCGCCGCCGCCGCGCAGAGCGCGCCGCACTCCGGATCCGGGTACAGCATCAGCCGCTCCAGCGCCTTCGCTCCGGCCGCCACCGCTCCCGGCGACGGCGGGAACGGCGACTCATTGGTGTTAAGTTTGATATATTCCGCGCCCCTGGGCTGCTCGCCCGGCACATACGGCGCAAGGCCGCTGAATTTATTGCTGAAAAATCTGCTCATTTATTCCTCTCTCTTGCCATTTGCCCTTTGCCCTTTAATTTGCCATTTGCCCCTTGCCATTTGCCATTCTGATAGTCGCGCTGTATCCGTGTCCCGTGAGGCCCTCGGTGCGGGCGAAATTGTCCACGTCCGCCGCGCAGGCCGCCAGCGAAGCCGCGTCGCAGCTGATATACTGTACCTTTTTCACGAAATCGTCCACCGAGAGCGCCGACGAAAAGCGCGCTGTGCCGCTGGTGGGCAGCGTGTGGTTGGGGCCCGCAAAATAATCGCCCAGCGCCTCCGGACAATACCGCCCCAGGAACACCGAGCCCGCGTTGCGGATGCGGCGCAGCCAGTCGAATGGGTCGTCAACGCACAGTTCCAGGTGCTCGGGGGCAATTTCGTTGGCCGTATCCACCGCCGCCGACAGGTCGCCGGCAATGATGATGCGGCCGTTCGCGTCGATCGACGCCCGCGCGATATCCCGGCGCTCCAGCAGCGGTATCTGGCGCTCCAGTTCCGCGCTCACCGCGGCGGCCAGCTCCTCCGAATCCGTCACCAGCACCGCCGAGGCCATGCGGTCGTGCTCCGCCTGAGAGAGCATATCCGCCGCCACCCAGTCGGGCCGGCTGCGGCCGTCCGCCACGATCAGGATCTCGCTGGGACCCGCGATCATGTCGATCGACACCTGGCCGAACACCTGGCGCTTCGCTTCGGCAACGTAGGCGTTGCCCGGACCTACGATCTTGTCCACCGCCGGTACGCTCTCCGTACCGTACGCCAGCGCCGCGATCGCCTGGGCGCCGCCGACTTTGAATACCCGCGTGACGCCTGCGATGCGGGCCGCGGTCAATATTGCCGCCGGCACCCTGCCGTCTTTCCCGGGCGGCGTGACCATGATTATCTCCGGACAGCCCGCGATGCGCGCCGGGATCACGTCCATCAACACGGTGGAGGGGTACGCTGCGGTGCCGCCGGGCACGTACACGCCCACTCTGGCAAGAGGCAGCACTCTTTGCCCCGTCACCACGCCCTGCGCATTGTGGGTCTCGAAACCCTCGCGCCGCTGGAGCGAGTGATAGCCGCGGATGTTGTCTGCCGCACGCTCCAAAAGCGCCTTGAATTCCGGCCCGCACGCCTTTTCTGCCTCCGCGAATTCGGCCGCGGTCACTTCGGGCGCCGCGACGTCCGCTTTGTCGAACTTTAAGGTGTATTCGCGCAGCGCGGCATCGCCCCGCGTCTTTACGTCCGCAATGATCTGCGCGACGGTCTCCGCGATCTGAGCCGAGGCTGTTGCCGCCGCGGCGCTCCGGTCAAATACCGCTTCCCGCGGGATGCGGCCGCCGGTCTTCGCGTATGTTTTTCGTGCGTCAATGATTTTGATCATAGTTGTATTTTTGCCTCCGTTGCCGCCGCTGTCTTTGCCGCGGCTGTCATCGATACGGCAGTTATCGCCTCGGAAATTGCCGCCGCCAGCCTGCGGATCTCGCGGTTTTTGAAGCGGTAGCCGGATTTGTTGGCGATCAGGCGCGCGCTGATGGGCAGCACCGTGTCGACGACCGCGAGGTGGTTCTCGCGCAGCGTTGTCCCCGTCTCCACGATGTCCATGATCACGTCCGAGAGCCCCAGCACCGGCGCCAGTTCGATGGAACCGTTCAGCCGGATGATGTCGATGTCCCGCCCCCGGTCCGCGTAGTAGTTCCGCGCGATGTTGGGGAATTTGGTGGCAACGCGCAGCGTCCGCTCCGGGTCGTCCCGATAGTTTTCCGGCGCCGCCACCGCCATCCGGCATTTGCCGAGGCCGAGGTCAACGAGCTCGTACACGTCCGGCGCATATTCCAGCAGGATGTCCTTGCCCGCCGCGCCCAGGTCCGCCGCGCCGCGCTCCACATATATGGCCACGTCCGACGGCTTCACCCAGAAGTACCGCACGCCCGCGTCCGGGTTCTCAAAGACCAGTTTGCGGCTGTTTTCCATAACTTCCGGGCACGGATACCCCGCTTTTTCGAACGCGGCGTAGACTTTCTCGCCCAGCCGGCCCTTCGGGAGGGCAACATTCAGATACCTATCCTCGCTCATTTTCCGCCGCCTCCTTCGCCCGCACGGCCCGTATCCGCGGCGCCAAATCCTGACGCGGGGTCTGTCCCCGTGTTTAAAGCGGGGTCTGTCCCCATGTTTAAAATTCGGCCGTAACGGGTGAGATATTTCGCCGCTTCGGCGGCGCGCACCGCTTTGACCTTCAGACCGGCGGCAGCGAGCTGCTGGACCTTACGCAGCACCTCCGCCGGAGATCCGTTTTCATAAACCAGCAGCACGTCGCCGTCCTGGACGGTATCGGGAGTCATCAGCCGCTCCAGCGTGTCCAGGTAAACCGCGAAACCGATCGCCTTGGCGCCCGGAATGAAGCGCGCCACCAGCCGGTCGTAACCGCCGCCCGACAGCACCCGCTCCGGCACGCCTTCCACGTAGCCTTTGAACGCGATGCCGCTGTAGTAATTGCGGCCGCCGGCCACGGAAAAATCGATGCGGATATCGTCCTTCGCCGGAGTTTCCGCCAGCGCGGCCAACACATTTTTCAGCTCCGCGAGCTCCCCGGCGAGCCCCAGTCCGGCGGCAACGCGCTCCGCTTCCCCCAGCGTCTCCTCCGGCGTGCCGTACAGGCAGGAAAGCGTTTTAAGCGCTTCCAGGGCAGCGGCGTTGACCGCGCCGGACGCGGATCCGGATGCTCCGGCGGCAATGCCGGCAGCAACCGCGTCTATCCCGTGGAGGCTCTTCTCCGCGGCGCATTTGAGCAATTGACCCTGAACCTCCGGATCCGGCGTGACGCGAGCGGCAACTTCCGCCAGCAGGCCGGGAAGCCCGACATCCAGCACGAACCGACGCCCCGCCGCGCGCAAACTCTCCGCCGCCAGCAGCAGCACCTCCGCCACGCAGTAGCCGTCGACGCCCCCGATGCACTCGAGCCCGGTCTGCATGATCTCCCGGAACCCCTCCGCCCCTTTCGGCACCCGGTACACGTTTTCGCTGTAAAACAGCTTCTCCGTGGCGCCCGCGCGCACGTCCACGTCGGTGTTTTTGATGATGGACAGCGTCACGTCGGGTTTGAGCGCCATGAGCTTGCCGTCGGTATCGGTGAAGGTGATGATATTATCGGAGAGCAGGAATTCGCGGTTGCCCGAGTACAGCTCGTACTCCTCGAACTTGCTCATTTTATACGGCCGGTAACCGTACTGCGCGTACAGCGTGCGCAGGGACGCGGACAATTCCTCGAGCTTCATTGACCGTCGCCCCCTTCCTCATCCGGCGGAGTCAACCGCGCCAGCACGGTCTTGTACCCGCCCGCGCCGTAGTTCAGGCAGCGGTTGACGCGGCTGATGGTGGCGGTACTCACGCCCAGTTCGGTGCAGATCTGCTGGTAGTTCTTGCCGCGGCTCAGCAGCTGTGCCGCCATCAGGCGCTGGGCAATATCCTGCAGCTCGCCGATGGTGCACACGTCCGCCAGGAACGCGCGGCACTCTTCCGGCGTTTTCAGCGTCAGGAGCGCTTCGCACAGGCGGTCAACCATTTTCGAATTATAATCAAAACTTGTGTCAAACATGATATCCACCTCGTTGTCGGGTGCGGC
>CACZOW010000354.1 GCA_902782885.1 uncultured Ruminococcus sp.
CCCAATGAGAAACTGGTCGTATTCGAGTGTGTCGAAGCTCTCCATGCGTTTGCCGAGATAGTTGAGTTCGTCCAGATTGGCAAAGCAGTCTTTCAGCATGGAGAATTCCTCCGGCCAGTAGACATCCGTCACAAGGGCGTACTGTGCGGCGTCTCTTCCTTCGACAGCGTGGATCTCACCGAGCTTCGCGTAAAGTTCGCTCTCGCTGATGGGGAAGCGGATGTCGATCTCGTGGTCGGCGTTTCTGATTCTGATTTTGATCATGGTGCTCATTCCTTTCGTAGAAAATAAAAAAAGGCGGCTTTCGGGAGAATACATCTCTCAAAAGCCGCCAAAAATCGAGGGGTCGGTAGTTCAAGTCCTCCGGGCAAAGAAAAATATCTTTTTGTTTGCACTTGAAAATTGGGGCACGAAAAAACCCAGAAACCGTTGTGGTATCGGGGTTTTTCGGTGCAACATCTTTTTTGGTTGCACAACACGATTGCGGGGGAAGGATTTGAACCAACGACCTCCGGGTTATCGCTCCGCGCCCTTTGCGGTGCCCGAAAGTCGTCGGGCGCAGTTTCCTGCGCTTTTTCCTCCGACTTTCGACCGCTGCAGTTCCGATCCCTCCCTGTTTCCGCCACCGGCGGCGGTCGGTCTCGAAGCCCAACGAGCCCGCTCGTCGGTCTCATAACCCGTCCTTCCCCGGCAAAAAAAGAGGCACCCTGTCAGGATGCCTCTTTTTTCGATTGCGGGGGAAGGATTTGAACCAACGACCTCCGGGTTATGAGCCCGACGAGCTACCAGCTGCTCTACCCCGCGATATATATCTGTTGCCGCCGTTTTTCGAGCGGCGAAGCGTATTATACCACAGCGTTTCGGACAATGCAAGCACTTTTTTCCACCATTTGCCATTTTCACTTTGCCATTAACATCGCGATCAACTTCGATGCGAGCGGTTCCAGTGTATACGTATTGCCCCCCAGCGTGAACGTTGCGGGCGAAAGGCCCGGATTGACCACGAGCTGCGCGCGGGAGCCGTCGGCGGCCTCCCAGGCGGAAGTGCAGACGGCGGGGAGCGTAACGCGGTGGCCCCAGTAGAGGCACTCCACTTCGCGGCCCGCGCATTCGAGCGGCAGCGGATCGATCATCCGGCCCCCGTACAGATACGGTCTGGCCTCCTCGCGGTAGAAACGCGTCAGGTTGGCTATAAACCGCAGCGCGGCATCCTTGTCCGGCAGGTGCGAAAAGTCCCGCGTGCTCCAGGCAGGCGACAACTCCCCTTCCGGCGTCAGCACCAGCGTCGGTACATCGCCGGCGCAGAAGGCGTAGGCAATGCGGTCGCGCAGCGTATCCTCGGCGATGGGCAGCGGTAGGCAGCACTGGTTGCCCATGAAATTGCGGATGTACTCGTGATAGACGTATGCGTACAACGGCACCGGTGTGCCGTAGAAGTAGTTGAGTTCGAAGCGGTTGTCGCTGAACGGCAGGCTGCCCATGAAGGGTTCCGCGGCGGCAGACTCGCAGCCCAGCAGCATGCGGCCGGCGGCGGACCGCCCGTCAGCGGCAGACCGTGCACCCGCCCGGCGGCTCCAGTCGGAGAGCAGCGCGCGCATGTTGGCCGTCATCCAGGGGCCGGGGGCCGCGGGGTGGCCGTGGGTGCGGCTGTAGCAGAGGTATTGACCGCCGCCGTGGTTCTGGTCCAGGATCTGGGCGTAATCCAGCCCGCTGTCGAACAGCGGCGCGTACGCCTCGTTCAGGATCGCGCGGCCGGTCTCAGACGCGGGACAGGTATCGTAACCTGAACGTTGCCCGGTGCAGATGCGGCTCTTGCGGACAATACCGTCCGGCCCCGCGCACATTGCCCCCGCCAGCCCTTCGGCGGCAAATTCTTCGCGCCGGTCGTAACTGTCGATCAGGTTGCTTTTGTCCGTATACCCGAAGCCGGAGCAGTACACGCCCAGCAGCATGTCCCGCGCGTGCAGCGCATCCCGGAACGCGTTGAATTCCGCCTCGCCTCCAAAGGGCGGCCAGACGTACGGCGGCGCCCAGGGCGCGGTGCCTTCCCAGTGCATCAGCAGCACCAGCAGGCGGCTGTCCGCAGCGGCGGCAATATCCTCCAGCACCGGCAGCGCATTCGCGTACGGGTACAATTTGTTCGGAGTCATCTCATCCATGTCATGGACGCCGCGCACCGGGTAGGTCACCACCAGCGGCAGGTCGGCGTACCAGTCGGGCAGATCTGCGTTGTCCGCGAGCTTCCGCACGTCCGGCGGCAAATGGGTTTCAAACCAGCGGCGGTAACGCTCCGCGGCGGACTGCCATTGACCGTCGACCGCGGCCCACACGATGGGGAAACCGGCCCGGTATGCTTCACCGGGGTCTGTCCCCGTGTACAAGCGCAGCTGCATCGCCACGCCGCCGTCGACCGGATAAAAATCGATTTGTTTGAAGCCGCGCTCCGGGTCGTGGGCGCCGATATACAGGCCGGCGTCGTCCCAGAGGTACGCCATGAACTGAGAGCAGAGCATGTTCGGAAACACCGAATAGCAGCCCAGCGACGGGTATTCGGGTTCGAAATGGCGGAAATCCGTGCGTTGACGCAGGACCGCGTCGGAGATCAGCACGCCCTCGTTGTACGGCAGCAGGATGCGGCCGCCGTTACCGGCTGTGTTATTGTCCGCGGTCGGGGGCAATATCAATTGCGGATACTCTACCCACTCCACCACGAGTTCGGCAGGCACGCGGTCAATAGCGATCCCCCACTCCAGCTCGCCGGAAGCGGCGGCAATGCGCACGCTCGCGGTCACGGTCAGTTCGGGATATTTCTCAAAGCCGCGGTAGACCCCGCCGTCCGATCCCGAAAGCGGTTCAAACGCGCGCGCGTCGTATGCAGATAGTACTTCAAGTTCCCCGTCCGTGTGCCGGAGTCCGAGGCGGAACAGCGGCGCGTTGCCGCCCCGCCGTTCGACACCGTTCAGCGAAAGCGCGGCGATCCGCCCCACTTCAAAATCTATAGAGATCTGCAGTTTTCCGGCCGTTAACGTGATCATTTTACTTCAAAAATCCGTCGATTATCTTCGTCTCCGCCTCATGTTCGGTGAGGCCAAGAGACATCAGTTTTTCCAGTTGTTCGCCGGCGATCTTGCCGATAGCCGCCTCGTGGATGAGTTCGGCATCGACCGAATTCGCGGTGATCTGCGGCAGCGAGGAGACAACGGCGTTGTCCATCACGATGGCGTCGCACTCGCTGTGGCCGTGGCAGCGGTTGTTGCCCCGCAGATCCGCGGTAAAGCGCTGGCGGGAATCGTCCCTGGCCACCGAACGGGACACCACGTTGGCGGAACTGCCCGCGCCGTTCAGGTCCACGGAAAAATCCGTGGTAGCATGCTGTTTGCCGTGCGTCATGATCTTCTCGCCGATCACCAGCTGCGCGCCTTCGCCGAGAGTCGCCCGCGTGACGCGTTCGGTGGAGTCTACTCCTTTTATCTGCGTAGTCTCCATCTCCATGTAGCTGTTCTTTTCCATTTCCACGACGGTGGTGGGATTCATCACGTTCGTGCCCTCCCCGCTGCCCTCGCCGTAGTGGCGCTCCACGTACCTGACGTGCGCGTTTTTACCCACGTGGAACGTATGGATACCGTCGTGGCGCGCTTCGTTACAGCCGTCGTTGTGGATGCCGCAGCCCGCGACGATCTCCACCGTGGCCGCTTCGCCGATGTAGAAATCGTTGTACACCAGGTCTGTCCCCGGTTCTGTGAGGATGACCGGAATGTACACGGTTTCGCCGGTGGTCCCGGGGGCAATGATAATATCGATCCCGGGCTTGTCCTTTTTGCTGACAATATTCACCGCTTTGGTCACGGCACGCCCCACCGACACGCCGTTGGCCCGGATATTGAACGCGCCGTCGGGCACGTCCGTGAGGCCCGCGATGTTGTCCAGCAGCCCCAGCCCTTCCAGTGAAAGTTTCGAAATGTTGAAATCTATTTCCATAAGTTGAATCTCCTTAATTATGCGACGCGGCACGGCGTCCGGCGCCCGGGCAGGCTTTACGAATTGACCTTGTCCAGCCGCGGACATGCCCGGTCGTACATAAGTTCCGGCAGTATCTCGTCCCGCGTTCCGGCCTTCTCCACGCTGCCGCCGCTGATCACCACGATCCGGTCCGCGATCTCCAGGATCCGTTCCTGATGCGAGATGATCATTATCGAGCCTTTCGTGAGCGTGCGCAGGCGTTCGAAAACCTTGATCAGACTGTTGAAGCTCCACAGGTCGATGCCGGCCTCGGGCTCGTCGAACACCGCGAAATCCGTGCCGCGCGCCAGTACGGTGGCAATTTCGATGCGCTTCAGTTCGCCGCCGGAAAGGCTGGCGTTGACCTCGCGGTCAATATAATCCCGCGCGCACAGTCCCACCGCGGACAAATACTCGCACGCCTCCGAAACACTGAGGTCGCGGCCGGCGGCGATCGTGATCAGGTCGCTCACCGTGATGCCCTTGAACCGCACCGGCTGCTGAAACGCGTAGCTGATGCCCGCTTTCGCCCGCTCGGTTATGCTCATGTCCGTTACGTCCTCGCCGTTCCAGTAGATGCGTCCGGCGGTGGGCTTGTACAGGCCCGCGATGACTTTGGCCAGCGAAGATTTGCCGCCGCCGTTGGGTCCGGTGACAACGGTGAAGCCCTCGCCGATCTCCAGATCAATATTTTTCAATATGTCTTTTCTGCCCCGCTCCGTGTTGGCCGCGAAGGCAATGTTTTCCAATTTCAGCATTCTGCGCCTTCCTGACTGTTTGTATGATATTCCGGCCGCGCTCGCGGCCTCTCTTATTATACAATCTGCGAGCGCCGCGGGCAAGTTGCAAATATGGCAAATAGCGCAAAGTTGATTTATATTTTGTTATAAAGTATAATCAGGCGGCGCGGTGACGCGCGTAGTTATTGACGGCGCAATGGCTCGCCGGGAGGATGAATCGAATTGAAAATTGCCATCGTTTGCGACGTGCTGGGCGAGGAGAACAACGGCACCACTATTGCCGCTATGAACCTGATTAGGTCGCTGAAAGCCAAAGGCCACGACGTGCGCGTGGTGTGTCCGGATGAGGACAAGGCCGGAACGCCCGGTTATTATGTCGTCCCGAAACTGAACGCCGGCCCGTTCAACCGTTATCTCGAAAAGAACGGCGTGACGGTCGCGCGGCTCGAACACGAAAAGCTGGAGGCCGCAATGAAGGACGCGGACGTTGTGCACGTTCTGCTGCCCTTCGTGCTGGGCAAGGCGGCGGCGCACTACGCCGTCGAGCACGGCATTCCGCTCACCGCCAGCTTCCACTGCCAGGCCGAGAACATCACCAGCCACGCGTTCATGAAGAATTTCACGCCGCTGAACCACGAAACGTACCGCATTTTTTACAAGCGGCTGTATCAGTATGTTGACATCATCCACTACCCCACGCAGTTCATCTGCAACACCTTTGAAGAGGTCGTGGGCCCGACGGAGCACCGTGTGATCTCCAACGGGGTCAATAAGGCGTTCCGCAAAAAGTCCGTTTCGCGTCCGCCGGAGTTCGCGGGCAATTTCACTGTGCTCTTCACCGGCCGCTACAGCCCGGAAAAGTCCCACAGCGTGCTGATCGAGGCGGTGAGCCGCTCGAAGTACCGCGATGAGATCCAGCTGGTGCTGGCGGGCAGCGGTCCCAAACGCGAGGAAATACACGAGCTGGCGCTGAAGAAGGGATTGCTGCCGCCGGTGATGCGCTTCTACGGCCGCGACGAGCTGATCGACGTGATCAACAGCGCGGATCTGTACGTTCACCCCGCCGAGATCGAGATCGAGGCCATTTCGTGCCTGGAGGCAATTGCCTGCGGCGTCGTTCCGCTGATCGCCGACTCCCCCCGCAGCGCTACCCGGTTCTTTGCCCTCACGGAGTCCAACCTGTTTCACTTCAATGACCCGGACGACCTGGCTGCTAAAATGGACTGGTGGCTCGAGCACCCGGAGGCTCGCGAAAAATGTTCCGAGGATTATCTCGACTATTCCCGACGCTTCGATTTCGACGTATGCATGGACGAAATGGAGCAGATGCTGTTCGACGCCGTAAAAATGAAGCCCCGCGCGCCGGAGGGCAGGTCCGAATGAAGTCCGTCAACGCACCGGAAAACCGCGCGTACAAACGCGTCATATACTACTCCGACGAGCTGAACGACGACTTCGCGGGCACAAAGATCAGCGCGAATACCGTTGACCACACCTTCCCGTTCGTGCACAAAAACCCGTTCTGGAACGCGTGCGCTTTCGTGCTGTATTACGTTGTCGCCCTGCCGCTGGTGTACCTGGCGGCCAGGCTTTACCTGGGCCTGAAGTTCGAAAACCGGCGCGCTTTGAAGGGCCTGCGCAAAAGCGGCTTTTATCTGTACGGCAACCACACCCAGCAGCTGGACGCCTTTGTCCCCGCGCTGGCGGCGTTCCCGAAGCGGGCGTATATCGTTGCCAACGCCGACGCGGTGTCGATCCCGTTCTTGCGGAATATCGTCATGATGCTGGGGGCAATTCCCGTCCCCACTTCACCGTCCGGCCTCCGCGGCTTCACGAAGGCGCTGTCAACGCGCATCTCCCAAAAGCGCTGTGTCACCGAGTTCCCGGAGCGCCACATCTGGCCGTTCTACACCGGCATCCGGCCTTTCCCGGACAATTCCTTCCACCACCCGATCCGGGACAACGTTCCCCTCGTAGCGATGGTCACCACCTACCGCAGGCGCCGCGGTCTGCTGGCCTGGGTCAAACGTCCCGCCATGACCGTAACATTCTCCGAGCCGATCCTGCCTCTCGCCGGGCTGAGCGTTCAGGCGGCCAAGACCGAGCTGCGCGACAAAGTGTACGCGTTCATGAAGGAGTGCTCGGGGGCGGCGGGCAATGTGGAGTATTACCACTACGTGAAGAAGTGATTTGGGGCAAAATAAAAAGCACCCGCGCAGGGTGCTTTTGGACGGAGAAGCGGGGATTCGCCCACGCATATCTGCCTCCGATGTTTCTTTTTGCGTCAGATATGCTTAAAGGGCCCTCCTCGCTGGAATATGCCACCGGCATATTCCCACGCACCTGATACTTGTTACCTGTGTACCTGTTTTTGCTGACGCTCGGTTCGAATCCCCGCTTCTCCGTCGCGGGGAGACACCTCATTTACAAGTCTCCCCGCCTTTTGCC
>CACZOW010000355.1 GCA_902782885.1 uncultured Ruminococcus sp.
AGCCGCAATTCCATTTTTCGAGCTTTGCGGCTACAGGAACGGGGCGAAGGTGTAGCCGCAATTCCCTATTTTGCCATTTGCGGCTACAAAATCAGGGCGAAGGTGTAGCTGCAAATCCTTATTTTTCGATTTGCGGCTATAGGATCGTGAAGAACAGGCTCTTTGCCGACATTTATCCAAGAAAAATGTCGACATTTACTCAAGCACAAAAGCCTCATTTACCCAAGCACAAAAGCCTCATTTCCCCGGCACTATTGCCTCATTTCCCATGAGTACCCTTCCGCGGGCCGAATGCTCTTATACACAGAATAAAGGCGGTCGAAAAGGCGCCAGTAAAGATCAGCGTTGTCCTCGCTGCACGCGCCCTCCCGCCCGAACACCGCCACCAGAACGCGGGACTCGCCGGACGGATCGGTAAGGACGCCCAGTTGCTCGTTGTCCCGCTTGACGGCCTCCGGGTGCTTCACTTTTTTCAGCGTTGCCAGCACGCCGTTGTGATTTCTGCCCTTCTCCCAGAGCAATTTGAACGTCACGCCGAGCCTGTTCTGCACCACGCCAACGATACCTTCCCATCTATCCGGCAGTTCAAACGAATAGCCGTCCGCCTCATACAGCACACCGGTCAACTCCTTCCGCCGCCGTAAGCGCGCTCGACCCGCACGCCCCGGCGCCAAAACAATTATACAAGAAAAATGATATAATGGGAATGGAGTACGGATTTTTTTCGTCTCTATATACGCAGGAGGTTCAGCGATGAACGACAAAGAACTGATAATGCTTTTTGACAGGCGCGACGAAGCGGCAATAACGGAACTGGAGCGAAAGTACGGCAACTACTGCCGCGCCGTTGCCTTCGACGTGCTTAAGAATGAGGCCGATGCCGCGGAGTGTGTCAACGACGCGTTCCTGAAAATCTGGAACAGCATTCCCCCCGCGGCGCCGGAGAAAATGTCCGCGTATGTGGGAAGCATCGTGCGCAATCAGGCGCTTGACAGCTACCGCGCACAGCGCCGCCTTAAAGACATACCGCCCGAAGAAACAGTACCGCTGGATTCACTCGGCACGGAACCCGCGGTCGAGGACCGCACAAATGAAAGCGAAAACGCCGAAGAGATCGCCGCGCTCATTGCCGATTATCTTCGGGGCATAGACCGCAAAAAGCGGCTGATATTCGTTGCCCGCTACTACCGTGAACTGTCTGTAAGCGAGATCGCCGCGGAATTGAATGTTGCGGAAGGCACCGTGATGTCTTCCCTGCACCGCACCCGCAAAGGCCTCGAATCGTTCCTGAAGAAGAAAGGAGCATCCGTATGAACGAAGCAAAGCTTGCATCTTTTATGAAAAAGATGCCGAAAGACATTGTAGACGAATACACCGCCGCAGCTGCACAGGTCTCGGCCGAAAGCAAAAGCGCCGCATCCGGGTCGGGCAGAGGTCCGGGCCGGGGAAAGCGCCCCTGGATAACCGCTGTCGCAGTGCTTGCGACAGTTGCGCTGTTTTTCGTTGCCGGAGTCGTCATTTCCATGAAACTCCGCGCGGATAAGCATAACTCCTCCGGACCCGCCACAGACGGATCGATCTCGGAAAACGCGACGCCCGAACCAAAAGAGCCCGAAAGCGATTACGACCCCGGAAAAGTATTGCCCGCCGGCGCGGTCTATCTGCCCGGCACGGCGCACAAAATGTACGGCATGAAAGTTGAACCGATATACGCAGGCAATACCGTCCCGTGCGACAGCAATACCGGCGAGGTCAGATTTTTTCACGGTGATATGTACGAATACGGGGATTATGTGTACACGTATCACTCGAAAGAAATGGCCCCGAACAGAGGAGAGGGCTGGAGCGTAGGGCTTAACACAGACGCGGGCCTTGATAAAGAAGAGTACGGTCCTATGTTTGATTCGATCTGCGGCGCGCCCGTCTACCGCATGCAGAATACGTTTGCCAAAGCGTCGAACCTGAAAGTTTCCCCGAAACTTCCTAAATATCTGACCGAGATCTATTATGCGTTCCAGAACTGCAGGAAACTGGAGGCGATGCCGGAAATACCGGACACCGTAAAGGTCATGAAAAATACATTCGAAGGATGTTCTTCGCTCAAAACGCTGACCGCACTGCCCAAATCGCTCAAGAGACTCGATAATACGTTCACCGACTGCAAGAGCATCGTGAGCCTGCCCGAATTGCCCGAAGGCCTCGAACAGATGAATGAGTCGTTCAAAGGCTGCACCGCGTTGACCCGCGCGGAAAAGATCCCGGACTCCGTCACCGTTATGAACGGCACGTTCA
>CACZOW010000356.1 GCA_902782885.1 uncultured Ruminococcus sp.
CTTTTCGGCGCGCTGCTCAGCGGCCTGCTCGTAACGGAACTGGTGTATTACAGCCTGGCGCTGAGCTTTGTGCTGCCCGCGCTGGTGGGCGTGGTATTCACGCTGCTGCATGCCGTGATACAGGCGTACGTATTGACGACTCTCGCATCCATCTTTTACGGCGAGGCCGTGGAACCCTCACAGAAGAAAACAAAATCGAAAAACGCGGCCGCCGACGCGCCGCACGATCCGACAACCTAAGAAAGAAGAGGAACACACCATGAAAAACCGTTTTCTCAGAACCGTATCCCGAATCGCGGCGTTCGCTGCCGTTATCGCAGTGCTCGCGCTGGCGGTATCGTTTTTGTCCGCGCCCGCGTTTGCCGAAGCACCCGCGGGAGAAGCGCCTCAGGCAGCTGAGAGCGCCGCGAAGAGCGACGTGGGCGCTAAAGCGGCCGCGGCGGGCATTGCCGTCGGCGTAGCGGCGGTGGCCGGAGCCATAAGCATGGCCATTGCCATCCGGAAGAGCGTAGAGTCAATGGCGCGCCAGCCCGAAGCGTCGGGGAAGATCAACTCCGCCATGATGCTGGGCCTGGTGTTTATCGAGACGGTAATTATTTACGCGCTGATCGTGGCGATATTGATCATATTCGTGCTTTGATGACCCCAATAACGAAACGGAGGATACGATATGCCTTTAAATATCGATATCGTACAGGTGCTTCTGCACATGCTGAATTTCGTGATCCTCGCCGGCGGTCTGACGCTCATCCTTTTTAATCCCGTGCGCAAGTTCATCAATGAACGGCAGAAACGTTTTGAGGAACAGGAGACGGAGAACCGCAAAAACGCGGAGGAATATAAGCGCCTGAAGGAAGAGTACGAGGCAAAGCTGGTCGCCTTTGAGGAGGAGACCGCGGCCGCGCGAGTGCAGGCGGAAAGAGACGCGGCGGATATTGCCAAAAAATATATCGATTCATCGAGAGCCGAGGCAGCCGCGATCATTTCAAAAGCCGAGCAGGACGCCGAAAAGCGCAAGGAACAGATACTTGATTCCGCGCAGACCGAGATCGGCGAACTGGTGATCGGCGCCGCGCAGAAACTGCTCACCGAAACGGCGACGCCCGAACGCACCGAGGCGCTCTACGACGCGTTCATCAAAGAGGCTGAAAAGAAAACGTCCCGGAAGGAGAAGCGTTCATGAGCGGCGGCAGCGTGTTTGAAGAAAACGGGGCAGAAAGCAAAAAACTGCGCGTAGAGATACGCTGCATGGTGCCGCCTACGGAAGCGCAGCGGGAACGGCTGTGCGAAGTAATGGCGGCCAAATACTCCGTTGACCGCGGGAACGTCGAACTGGTCATCCGCAAGGATCCGTCCGCCGCTGACGGCTTCAACATTTTCGTTGGCGACGATAACTACGACTGGAGCACCCTCGGCCGCATCCGCCAGTTCCGCAAGAGCGTGCAGGCATTGCCGAAGGAAGGCGAGCCGGAGAAGATGGTGTCGCTGCTGCGGGAGGATATCGCCGCCTTCAAGCTGAACACGGGTTATCAGCAGGTGGGTCAGGTGGTGTCCGTGGGCGACAGCGTCGCGGTCATCGAGGGCCTGAAAGACGTTGTCTACGGCGAGATCGTACTGTTCGAGTGCGGCATAAAAGGCATGGTGCAGGACATCCGCGCGGACGGCAGCACGGGCATAGTGCTGTTCGGCGACAGCGTTGACATCACGGAAGGCTCGCGGGTCGTGCGCACCCAGCGCACCGCCGGCATCCCCATCAGCAACCGCATCCTGGGCCGCATGATCGATCCGCTGGGCAAGCCCATTGACGGCGGCAACCCCATCAACGCAAAAAAATACTATCCCCTCGAGCGCCCCGCGCCGTCAATACTGCAGCGCCGACCGGTCAGCAGGCCGCTGGAGACCGGTATCCTGGCCATTGACGCCATGTTTCCCATCGGCCGCGGTCAACGCGAGCTCATCATCGGCGACCGCCAGACGGGCAAGACGTCCATTGCCCTCGACGCGATCCTGAACCAGAAGGGCAAAAACGTGGTCTGCGTATACGTAGCCATCAGCCAGAAAGCCAGCACCGTATCAAAGATCATGCGCATACTGAAAGAGACCGGCGCCATGGAATACACCGTCATCGTTTCCTCTTCTGCCGATGACGCGCCCTCGCTGCAGTATATCGCGCCGTACGCGGGCTGTGCGGTGGCCGAATATTTCATGTACCACGGCCGCGATACGCTGATCATTTACGACGATCTGTCCAAACACGCCGTGGCGTACCGCGCCATCAGCCTTCTGCTGGAGCGTGCCCCCGGCCGCGAGGCGTACCCCGGCGACGTGTTTTACCTGCATTCCCGGCTGCTGGAGCGCGCCGCGCAGCTTTCTGCCGAACTCGGCGGAGGCAGCATGACCGCACTGCCCATCGTGGAGACCCAGGCCGGCGACGTTTCGGCGTACATCCCCACGAACATCATCTCCATTACGGACGGTCAGATCTTTCTGGACAACGAACTGTTCTACTCCGGACAGCGGCCGGCGATCAACGTCGGTCTGTCCGTTTCGAGAGTGGGCAGCGCGGCGCAGACCAACATCATGAAGAAATCGGTGGGGTCAATACGGCTCGACCTTGCCCAGTACCGGGAGATGCAGGTATTCTCCCGCTTCGGCTCGGAATTCGACGAACAGACCCGCACGCTGCTGAAATACGGCGAAGGCCTGATGCAGCTCCTGCGCCAGACCAACCGCTCGCCGCTGGGACTGTGGCAGCAGGTGGTATTGCTGCTGGCCGTGCAGCACCGGCTCTTCCTGCGGGTGCCGCCCAAAGCGATCCCGAAGGCCAAGGCCGAACTGCTCGCCTGGTTCGGCAATACGCACAGCACCCTGACGCTGCGCGCGGAGCACGAAAAACTCTTTTCCGAAGAGCTCAAGGCCAAGATCCTCGAGGCGGCGGAAGAATTTTTCGATACGCATTCCTACGACGGGCGTTGACGCCTGCGGGGCGCTGAGCGGACCGGCAAACTTACGAAAGGGGACGGGGCATGGCGGAAAAAGCCGCAATCAAATTGCGCATGAAGAGCATCGCGGAAACGAAAAAGATCACCGACGCGATGTACATGACTTCATCCGTCAAAATGCGGCGCGCCCGGAGCGGCGTTGACAAAACCAAGCCGTACTTCAACGCGCTGCGCGAAGAAATAGGCTCGCTGCTTCATTATTTGCCCGCCAACGAACACCCGTATTTTCGCGTAGGCAATTCCGCCGCTTCCAGGGCGGCAATGCTGGTCATAACCTCCGACACCGGCCTTGCCGGCAGCTACAACCACACGGTCATCAAAGAAGCCGAAAAACTGCTCATGGCGCAGCCGGATCTGCAGCTTTTCGTGATCGGCGAATACGGTCGGCAGTTCTTTATATCGCACAAACGGCCGCTGCGCGAATCGTTCCTGTACTCCTCGGAAATGCCCACGATACGCGAGGCGCAGAAGATCTGCGCGGAGCTGCTGCGCGACTATGACGCGGGGGAGTTCGAGCGCATCGACATACTCTACACCGACTACCACTCCGGGCGCGCGGGCGAATGCCGGCGCATACGGCTGCTGCCGCTGAGCGAAGCGCAGTTCTACTATTCCGACACGGAAGAAGCCCTCTTCGGCAAAGAATTCCTGCCGGATCCCATGCGGCTGATCACCGAGATAATCCCCAGCTATCTGACCGGATACATTTACGGCGCGCTGGTGGACAGCTACTGCAACGAACAGGAATCCCGCATGAAGGCTATGCAGTCCGCGGGCGAGAACGCGGAGGAGATGCTGCGGCGGCTTCGGCTGCATTACAACAGTCTGCGGCAGGCCGAGATCACGGAGGAAATATCCGAAATATCATCCGGCGCCAAAGCGCTGCGACGGAAAAGTCAGGCGGCGGACAACGGCTCCGCGGCCGGAAGAAAGGAACCCAACATGGACTTGCAGACCCCGAACAACAACAGCCGCGCAGAGATCGCGGGCATTTCCGGACCGATCGTTGACGTCCAGTTCCCGGAAGACGCCGTGCTGCCCAAAATACGTGAAAAACTGACCGTGAACACCGCGGATGGCCGGTGGGAACGCGTCATGGAAGTGGCGCAGCACCTGCGCGGCCACACGGTGCGCTGCATCATGCTGGGCCCGAGCGAGGGGCTGTGCAGGGGATTGCCCGTTAAAGCATCCGGTACGTCCATCGACGTGCCCGTAGGCAGCTGCGTGCTGGGCCGGATGTTCGGCGGCCTCGGGGAACCGCTGGACGGCGGCGCGCCGCTCCGGAGCGAGGACGGGTACGTGCGAAAAAGCATCTATTACCCCGCGCCGCAGTATACCGAGCGGCAGACTTCCGAAGAGATCCTCGAGACGGGCATAAAAGTCATTGACCTGCTGGCGCCGTATACGAAGGGCGGAAAGATCGGTCTGTTCGGCGGCGCGGGCGTCGGCAAGACGGTGCTGATCCAGGAGCTGATGCACAATATTGCCGCCGTGCACAACGGCTATTCCGTGTTTGCGGGCGTCGGCGAACGCAGCCGCGAAGGCAACGACCTCTGGCTGGAAATGAAGGAGAGCGGCGTTATTGACAACACTGCCATGGTGTTCGGACAGATGAACGAGGCGCCGGGCGTGCGTATGCGCGTTGCCCTCGCCGGCCTGCGCATGGCGGAACACTTCCGCGACGAAGAGCATAAAGACGTGCTGCTGTTTGTTGACAATATATTCCGGTTCATCCAGGCGGGCAGCGAGATCTCGACGCTGCTGGGCCGCATGCCTTCGGCGGTGGGTTACCAGCCCACGCTGGCCAATGAGCTGGGCGAACTGGAAGAGCGCATCGCCTCCACCAAAAACGGCTCCGTCACCTCCGTCCAGGCCGTGTACGTACCCGCCGACGACCTGACCGATCCGGCGCCGGCAACGATCTTCTCGCATCTGGATGCCACGACTGTGCTCAGCCGGAAGATCGCCGAACAGGGCATATATCCCGCCGTGGATCCGCTGGAGTCAACGTCCCGCATCCTCGAACCCGAAGTGGTCGGCGCCGCGCATTACGAGACCGCGCGCCGTGTTCAGGAAACGCTGGAGCGCTACCGGGAACTGCAGGATATCATCGCGATCCTGGGCATGGACGAGCTGAGCGACGAGGACAAACGCACCGTCTACCGCGCCCGCAAGATCCAGCGCTTCCTGTCGCAGCCCTTTACCGTGGCGGAGAAATTCACCGGCACGCC
>CACZOW010000357.1 GCA_902782885.1 uncultured Ruminococcus sp.
AGCCGCAAATGGCAAAAAAGAAAATTGCGGCTACACCTTTGCCCCGATCCTGTAGCCGCAAATCGCAAAAAAAGGATTTGCGGCTACATCTTTGCCCTGATCCTGTAGCCGAAAATCGCAAAAAAAGGAATTGCGGCTACACCTTTGCCTCGAAACTGTAGCCGCAAATCGCAAAATAAGGGATTGCGGCTACACCTTTGCCTCGAAACTGTAGCCGCAAATCGCAAAATAAGGGATTGCGGCTACACCTTGGCCCTGATCCTGCAGCCGCAAATTGCAAAACAATGAATTGCGGCTACACATTAGCCCCGATCCTGTAGCCGTAAATCGCAAAAAAAGGAATTGCAGCTACATCTTTGCCCCGATCCTGTAGCCGCAAATCGCAAAAAAAGGAATTGCGGCTACACCTTCGCCCTGATCCTGTAGCCGCAGATCAAAACTCACTGATAACCACCATTTACTCAAGAAGCAAGCCTCATTTACCCAAGCAAAAAGTTGACACCGACCCGTGCGGCTGATATGATATATCTGATGCTGCGAAAAATCAGGAATGCGGCAGGATCCGGGCGCGGTTGGCGCCCTGCAAATGGTCGGAACGGTTTCAAGTTTTATATTGTTACGCAATGCGGGAGGAAATTATTATGGCTAAAGGAAGATCGTTGTTTTTAAAAATCTTCGGCGCCTGCGCACTCGCGCTGCTCGCGCTTTTGGTGATCACTGCTGCGTTGCCGCCTTCTCCGGCAAAGGCAGCTCCCTCGAATCTGAGAGGCTCCGGAACGTTCGGCGACCCGTATCTGGTGGAAACGCCCGCAGAACTGCAATTGCTGTCCTCGGAAGTAAACGGCGGCAATGATTTCTATGGAATGCTGATTATCCTCATGAAGGATATCAGCATGAGCGGCGTTACCTCATGGGAGCCGATCGGGACTGAATCCAATCCTTTCAAAGGCACATTCGACGGCAGCGGACACAGCGTGTCCGGATTGACGTTTTCCGACGGAACGCGCGACTTCGCCGGATTGTTCGGTCAAAATGCCGGAACCGTGACGAACCTGACGCTGAACGCATCGATAAGCGGCAAAGATATCGTCGGCGGCATCGCGGCCCGCAATGCAGGAGCAAGCCTGATCTCGAACTGTACTTTCAGCGGCTCGGTCAACGGTCAATCTAATGTCGGCGGCATCGCAGGCATCAATGAAGGTAAAATCGATAACTGCTTCAACGACGCGGCGGTAAACTGCGCGGAAAGAGGCGGCGGTATTGCCGGAACCACGTCCTGGGTCATCTCCAGCTGCACCAACAGAGGCGTGATTAAGGGAAGTACAAAAATCGGAGGAATCGCCGGTGTGTGTGAAGGCGGAACCGTCACCGGATGCCTTAACGACAAGTATGCCGGCGTCACGTCCGAATCCGCGGGGGGAGATACATATGCGGGAGGAATTGCCGGTGACGCAAAAGGAGAGATACTGTACTGCACAAATAAAGCGGCCGTCACCAGCAAGGGGCAGTGCACAGGCGGCATTGCCGGATACGGTTTTGCGCTGATCATTTCAGAGTGCGTAAATGAGGGCAGCGTAAACAGCGGCGGAAGCGAGCGGACGGGAGGCATTGCCGGCGCGGCCAACGCAAGCGCAGGCACCCGCGGAAGCATTGCCAACTGCACCAACCGCGGCGCTGTTTCCGGCGGTTCAAAGACCGGAGGCATAGCCGGTACCGTTAGTTACTGCAACATAGAAAACAGCGTAAGCAGCAACGCGGTAAGCGGAAATGAGCGGACCGGAGGCATCGCAGGAGAACTGCACTCAGGCGCAGGCGTCGATTCGTGCACCAATACCGGAAAGGTGACGGGTTCGACTTACGTTGGCGGTTTAACCGGCAAACAGGAACACAGCGGAGACGTGCTGAATTCAATTAATCGCGGTGACGTTAAAGGTTCCGGCGGATACGTCGGCGGAATAACCGGAAGCGCTGAGTATAACTACGCGGCCGGAATAGGTTCCAGCATCATCAGATACTGCACGAACAGCGGCGACGTGGAGGGCAATAGCCACACCGGAGGCATCGCCGGCTTCAGCAATGCCAATATTGGGGATTGCATAAATCGCGGCGACGTAGACGGCGGAAAATACACGGCCGGAATCGTTGGTATTACGAATGATGGCGGAGATACGCTGAAGGACAATGTAAACGAGGGCAATATAACCGGAACCAATGACGTCGGCGGCATTTGCGGATACCAGCAATCAAGCGCGATCGTTCATTGTCATAACAAGGGCGATGTAAAAGGTACACAGGACGTCGGAGGCATAATAGGTTTTAACAGGCCGATAGACGTCGGATGCACCATTAAATATTGCATAAATGACGGAGACGTTACCGCAACAGGTCCTCAGGACTCAGAAACGACCCTGGGAGGTATCGTTGGATACGGCAATGCTGTTTCCGTCATCGAATGCGGGAACACCGGTGATATCGAAGGCGAAGGTAAAAACGCAGGCGGTATCATCGGATATGCAAAAGGGGGAAGCATCACGGACTGCTATAACCGCGGTGCGGTTTACGGATACAGATACATAGGCGGTATCGTTGGCCACGCAAGAGAAACCGTTAAAGTAACGAGAAGCTACTGCTTTGCGCCGGATGATCATCCTAAATATTCTGGTCAGGACGGTATAGACTGCATTTATTATGAAGTCGGTTATTACGGATACACAGGAGGTCTGGTCGGAAAACTATTCAACGGCGATACAGTACTAACTCTCAAAGACAATTACTGGTGGTGTGACTGCTCCGACTATGCTCTGGGCTGGGTAACCAAATTCGGGATACTCTCAGGAGACGGCTACGATTATTTCTACTATCAGAAGCGCTTTAAGGATCCGTCATATTTCAAAGGCTGGGATTTCAAAAACGTCTGGGTCGTGAAAGGCGACGCCCCGGTCAACCGCAGAGCGCAGAATATTGACCCCAAGGGCGGCATCGGCGGCGTTGGCGGCGCAGGCGGATCCGGAGCCGCGGTAGTGGAATATGTGACCCGAGTATATATCACCGATCTGAATGAATTTAAGGCATTCCGCGACAGCGTAAATAACGGCGAATCATACCGGGGCGTCAGCGTTTTCCTTAAGAGCGATATCGATCTTGCCGGCGCCAACTGGACGCCTATCGGAGTCGAAAGTGAAAAACCGTTCTCCGGAGCTTTTTACGGAGAAAATCATTTTATCAAAGGTCTGAAAGTTGACAGCTCCGGCAACGGCGGCCTGTTCGGGTACATGAACGGCGGGTCGGTATACGATCTGTGGGTATACGGCAGCGTTAAGAGCAGCGGCTATAACGTGGGCGGTATTGCCGGTTACTGCAGCGGTTCGATCGAAAGATGTACTTTCGTCGGCGACGTTACGTCTGCCCACATCGAGGGCAACGTCGGCGGTATTGCAGGCGGTATCGGAAACACCGGTATGGCTGGCAGGGTAGATGATTGTCTTCATGTCGGCAATGTTTCCGCCACGGGCGGTATTGTCGGCGGTGTCGTGGGCAACAAGACGTTTATTAACTTCAGTATGAACAATTGCCTGCACATAGGCAGCGTCACCGGGGGCGGAAATAAAGTCGGCGGTATCGTAGGTTCGGGCAACCAGATGCAGAATATCACGAATTGCTTTGCCGCGGCCGGATCTTCGTATGCTCCGTTTGGAAGTTACTATGGCGCGGCTCCTGTAGGCTGCGGATTCCTCTCTGCCGATGAACTTATAAGTACGGAAAAGTTTAAATCTTCCGGCTGGAGTATCGATTTTGACGCCGGCTATACCTGGGGCATGGGCTGGGAGTACCCGGTGCAGCAGCAATTCTCTGAATATATCACGCTCGTACCGTTAAACGACAAAGATGATGCGCGAGTCGTATGGCTGCCGAAAACGGAGATGAAGGTCCCCGCTGCGTCATATACGCGCGACGGTTACGCGTTTGATTCCTGGAACACCGGGCGCGACGGCAGCGGTACGAAGTATGTTGCCGGAAATGCTGTTCCGGCCAACGCCGTGCTTTACGGGCAATGGAATACCGTTGACTACACGATCACTTACACCGATACGGGAGAGGTGCAGCATTACAATATCGAAAGCACGGACCTGCTCGGGACCCGCCAGCGGGAGCACTACGCGTTTGATGGCTGGAAAGTTCTCAATTCTGACGGCAATTGGACTGAGGGCGAGATCGCTGCCGGCGGCGAGCTGCTTACGGGCAGATTCGGCAACGTCCGCCTCGGCGCTGAATGGAGCGCGCTTCCGAAATATACGATCACCTGGAAGATGGACAACGGCGCAGTGATCGACACGACCGTGGTCGAAGACGGTGTTTTGCCCGAGCACGCCGATGCGGTGAAACAGGGCACGGATGAATATTCGTACGAATTCACGGGCTGGACGCCGGATATTGCCGCCGCGCAGGGCGACGCGGAATATACCGCGACGTTCAGAGAAGTCAAAAAATCCTACACGATAACGTGGAAGAACGATGACGGTACGGTCATCGATACCACCACCGTCGAATACGGCGCAGTGCCCGCGCACGACGACGCGGTCAAGGCAAATACCGCGGAGTTCACGTACGAATTCGCGGGCTGGTCGCCTGAAGTTGTACAGGTCGCCGGCGACGCGGAGTACACGGCCACGTTCACGAGCACCAGAAATTCGTACACAATTACGTGGAAAAATGAGGATGGTACGGTCATCGATACCACCACCGTCGAGTATGGCGCAGTGCCCGTGCATGAAGACGCGGTCAAGGCAAACACCGCGGAGTTTACATATGAGTTCGCTGGCTGGTCGCCTGAACCGCAGGCGGTCGTCGGCGAAGCGGCGTACACTGCGGTCTTCCTGAATACCAGAAATTCGTACAAAGTTACATGGAAAAATGACGACGGCACCGTAATAGACACTACTACCGTCGAGTACGGCGAAGTGCCTGAACACGAGCCGCCGGTAAAGGAAAATACCGCGGAATTCACGTACACGTTTGCGGGCTGGCAGCCTGAGGTTGTCTCGGTCACAGGCGAAGCGGTGTACACTGCGCGGTTTACAGCTGAACGGAACTCCTACACCGTAACCTGGCTGGACGACGACGGCAGCGTGATCGATACGCAGACGGTCGAATACGGACAGATCCCGTCCCACGCGGATATGACTAAGAACGGCGATTCCTACAACACGTATGAGTTTGCGGGCTGGTCTCCCGAGATCGTTGCGGTCACGGGCGAGGCATCGTACACGGCTGTATACACGGCGACAAAGAACGCGTACGAAGTGAGGGATGTCGACAAGCTAAGCTGGGCGAAGGGCAGCGGCGAGACTGTCACCGTTACGGTGATCCAGACCGGCGCGGAAGACAGATCTTTTGAGGACTTCACCGGTGTGGAAGCGGACGGCATCGTATTCGAGAAGGACCGCGACTACACTGTAACAAAGGGCAGCACGGTGGTCACATTTGCACCCGAGGCGCTGGAAAAGCTGGAGAAGGGCACGTACACGCTTACGTTCAACTTTGTCGGCGGCAATGCTTCCGTACCGCTTGAGATCATCGAGGAGACCCACGAACCTATCCCGCAGACCGGCGACGTCAACATAGCCCTGGTGCTGGTATTCGTATTGACCGGCGCCGCCGCGATCGCGTTCGTGATTGTCCGCGGCAAAAATCGTGCCGCAGCCGCGGCGAAGAACTGAGGCCTGTCATGTTCCG
>CACZOW010000358.1 GCA_902782885.1 uncultured Ruminococcus sp.
ATCCGCAAGCGGCGTTTCGCGCACGTTGCCCTCGATAAAAGACGGGTCGCGCATGGACTCGCAGCCGGTGACGTTGCCTTCGCAATCAATGCCCAGCACGGTGATGCCCGCGCTGCAGCCCGCAAACACTCCTCCGCCGCGTATGTACGGTTCCTCGGGAGTGAAGTAGCCCGCGTTGTCCGCGATGCCGATTCCGAAGGGAGCGTCGGGCGCGGTCTTCGCCACCCAGCGGATAACGTCAATAAAGCTGTACCGCACCAGTTCGTCGCTGCCCGCGGCGTTGCCCATGGGCGCGCAGGACTGCAGCTGCCACGCGAAGATCGGCAATTGCTTCACCGTTCCGTCGTAGAATTCCTGCAGAAGGGGCGCGTTATCCTTGCGCAGCGCGGTGATCATAGAGACCGGTATGCCGTATTCGTGCACCCGTTTTATCGATTCTACCGCGCGGTCGTAGCTGCCTTTCATGCGCCAGGCGTCGTGAACTTCCGCGGGGCCGTCCAGCGAGACAGCAATCGATTCGATCCGCGCGTCGCGCAAAAACTCCAGATCTTCATCGGCGAGCCGGTAGCCGTTGGTGATGATGCACACTCTGATGCCCGCGCCGCAGAAGGCGGCAACGATCAGCTTCCAGTCTTTGCGCATGAACACTTCGCCGCCGATCAGGTTCACGCGCCGCAACCCGAGTTCCCGCAGCTGACGGACAACGTCCAGACACTCCGCGGTAGAGAGCTCATTTTTAGCGGCTTTGCCCGCGCGCGAGCCGCAGTATTTGCACGAAAAACTGCACGCCAGCGTGATCTCCCACACGCAGGAGCGCAGCCGGAACGGGACGCGCCGGTTCTCTTTATTGGTTGGTTTGCTTATCTTACCTGCCATATATGCCGCCTGATCCTCACATCATGTCGGGGCCGCCGTACACTTCCTGAATATCGTTGTCCTCTTTCCCGGGATCCGGATATTTCTTCCGTTCCCCCTTCTCATTCTGCTGCTTCGCGCGCGGCACCGGCGCGGCGTACACCGGCTGTGCGATGCTGCCCGGGTCGCGGGGCTTTTTGGGATTCGGATTTCCGCCGCCGCAAAAGGCGGGTCCCGCGTACACGCGGCCGAATCTTGGCCTTCGCGGGATCACTTTTTCTGTCTCGGGCTCCGGAACGTTCTCTTCCGTGTAAGGCGCCGGGCCGGCGTACACCGGCGCAGCGATCTCCGGTCCGTCGATCCCGGGCTCTTCGATCACCGGTTCTTCGATTTTAGGTTCTTCGATCTCCGGCTCGTCGATATCCGGCTCAGGACCCGCGTATACGCAAATCGGCTCCGGTTCTTCGACGGCGCGCTCCGTTTTCCGGCGCTGGCGTTTAAAATATTCCGGACCGGCGTAAACGCACTTCGGCTCGGAACGCAGATCCGGATCGGTGCTGCTCTGATTTTTGCGTTCAAAATACTCCGGGCCCGCATACACGCATTTGGGCGCTGACTTTTTTCTGAATAATCTGCGTATCTTGTCCCAGAACATGGCGATTTCTCCTTTATATCGTGTTACCTGTTGCCGTCCGTATCGTTTCCCGCCGCATCCCGGCAAGGTTCCGCCGAGATCACGGTTATTCCGCCTCCGTCTGCCCGGAACCGGACTTCCGTTCCGGCAAATCTCAGCCCGTATACGCGCGCTTCGTCGTCCTGATAGTGCGGCCGCGGATCCTGTGCCAGGCATTCCAGCAGCGCTTCACGTTTGTCTTCGGGCACATTATCCAGGGCACCGTCTTCAACGTTCACCCTGCACCGCTGCCCAAACACCTCTTCGGCGTACCCGCCCCGGGCTTCCGGGCGGCAATCCGCGTACGGCAGGTACGGCTTTATGTCCAGCACGGGCGTACCGGACAACATATCCACTCCGCTCACGACGAGCACGTCTCCTTCGGCGGTGCCGCGCTCGATGCGTTCCAGCTTTACGCAGGACAATCCGATCGGATTCGGCCGGAACGGCGAACGGCTGGCAAAAACACCTACGCGGTGGTTGCCTCCCAGGCGCGGCGGCCTTACGGTCGGAGACCAGTTGTCCCGGTGCGCCTGCGAGAAATCGAACAGCACCCACAGGTGCGAGAAGCCTTCCAGACCGCGTATTGCCTCCGGTATCCGGAACTCCGGCCGGAACACGATCCGCCCGGTCAATCCCTCCACCAGCCCGCTCTGCCGCGGTATTCCGAACTTTTCTTCGAAATCCGTGTAGATGTCGGCAATATACTTTACCGTTAATTCTTCGCTCGTTCCGCTCCGCACCATGATCTCCGCGCCCGCACCGCTGTGTCAATAAAGTCTACGCTTCGCGCATTTTATTATACCACCAGCGAGAGAGTATTGGCAAGCAAGGCTTATTACTTGAGTAAATGAGGCATACGTGCCTTAGTAAATATCGGGCAGCTCTTCCGGGGCTCGTCAGATGAATTCAGGCGGGTTCAGAACAAAAACAGGAACGTGGCCGCGAAGGTTATTGCCAGCCCGATCAGTGCGATCTTCGTCTGTTTTTCCTTGAACAGCACGAAACCGGCAAGCGCGCTGAGCACGATGGAACCGCCGGTCATCAGCGGGTACATCACGGAAGCGGGCAATGCCGCGGCACCCAGCTGCTGGAAGAAGAACGAGGCGGCGTCAAACAGCGCGGCGAGGGCAATAAACACCAGCACGGCGCGGAACAGCAGCCAAAAGTTTGCGGGCGTCCCGCTGTCAGGTTTATCCGGTTTACGGGATCCGAAGAGCTTGACCGCGGCCAGTATCACTCCGGAGATCGTGCCGCAGCTGAGCTGGCACAACATCGCAAACGTCATGGAATCAGACGATTCAAACTTCAGTATGCCCGCCGCATGGGTCTTCGAGATCACGCTCACAAAACCATTGAGCAGAAATACCAGCAGGCAAAGGACGCAGAAGATGACGCGCCGGGAATTTGACACCGGCGCGGAAGCGTCGCCGCCGGCAGTGTCAGGAAGATCGGCGGAAGTATCACCGGCCGATGCGCGGCCGCGCTGAATATTGTCCCCGATCAACGGGAAGAACATGGAGATCACCATCAGGACAATGCCGATGACGCGCGGGGCGTTGATCTTTTCGTCCAGCCAGATCACGCCGTACAGATACGGTACGATCATGCCGCCCAGCATCAGGAAAACGGTGAAGACCGACATGCTGCCGAAAGACATGATCTTGAATCCCAGCATGGTGTACACGCAGACCAGGACCGCCAGCATTCCGGCCATTATCAGCGAATAGCCGCGGACAACGGGCAGCCGCCGGTTGATGATGCAATACGCGGCAAACAGCATTGCGCCGCCCATCAATCCGCGTACGCAGGTAAACAGGAGCGACACCGTGACCCCGGAGCCCATGCGTTTCTGCACATATTTGTTGCAGGCAAAGCACAGCACCAGCAGCACCAGCGCGGCAACGACCAGCATGTAACTGCCTACGATGCCGCCTCCCCCGAGGCCCGTCAGAATAACACCCATCACGATCGCTCCTTTTTAAAACTTTTTTGATGTTTTTGGGGCAGTTTCCCCGCGTCAAAAAAGCGAAAAACCCTTTGTTTATAAGGGTTTTTCAACGTGCTCAATGGAGATGAGGGGAGTCGGACCCCTGTCCGAAATCTTATCTTCGTCAGCTTCTACAGGCTTAGGCTGCCATTTGGATTTCCCCCGCACAAGCCCCGACAGCCGGGGTCAGGCGCAAGGTAGCTTCATAAGTACAACGCGGGCGCAAAGCTTTGACCGCGCCGTTCTCCGATTTGACCGCCATACGGACAGGGCCGAATTGGTGACGCCGCTGACTCCCGGCTCGGCGACCGGCAGGGCGACGAGACTGCCGTCAGGCAGCCTGAAGTGCTAAATTATCGTTAGCGTTTAATTTTAAGTTCCCGCTTTTTAAAGAGGCCAACGGGACCCTCTGCCTGCGGCGGACGCTCCAAAAACCCCGTCGAAACCGGTACATCCCCAATCGCCGTTGACCGCCGTCCGGTACCGCACGGCCAACTTTGCGCGGTTCATTGTCCGCGCAGGCGCTATTATGCCACATTTCTTCGAAAAAATCAACCGTTTTGCGGGCGTCTACTGAGCGATCAGTTCCAGATATTCCCGCGGAGAGATCAAGTTTATCGTCAGCACGCTGATCACGCCGTCCGGGAAATACTCGTTCAGTTCCTGCAGAAACATCTTTCTTTCGGCGAAACCGTGCGCACCGAGCACATAGTGCATAAGACCTTCATAATTGACGTAGTCGTGATAGCAGTCGATCTTGAGCCCCCATTCACCGTA
>CACZOW010000359.1 GCA_902782885.1 uncultured Ruminococcus sp.
CCTTCGGTATCATGGCGCTGATGACGGTCGTAGTGATCGGCATGGTCGTGGTAAAGAAAAAGAAGCGCGTTGACGCTATGTAATGCGCAAACGTGAATCGACTAAACGGGAGGGCCTCGCGCCCTCCTGTTTTTTTGCGTATTGACCGCGGCACGGCAGTGATCTATAATGAAAAAAACGCAGACCGCGCTGCCGCCCCCCGGCGAGCAGCACCGTTCACTATTTTTAGGAATGTATTATGGCTACTGTCGGATCGATCAACGATATTTACAGATTCGGGACTCCGGATGCCGGCGCAGTGCTCATCCAGCCCGTGGATGAGCATGATCTTGCGTTCATCGAAAACGAGGCCGAATATATCAGGCAGCGCGCCGGAACGGATTTCATGCTGCTGGCGCTGAGAGTAGGCGACTGGAACTGCGATCTGTCTCCGTGGCCGGCGCCAGCGGTATTCGGGAAAGATGATTTCGGCGGCGGCGCGCAGGCGACGCTCGAACAGATCCTTCTGATTGCAAAAGAACCGAAAAAAAAGTATTATATAGGCGGTTACTCGCTCGCGGGGCTCTTCGCGCTGTGGGCGGCGTACCGGACAGATATATTTACCGGGGTGGCAGCCGCGTCTCCTTCCGTGTGGTTTCCGGGGTTTACGGATCACATGAAAGCCGGCCGCATCGGGACCGGCAGCGTATATCTGAGCCTCGGTGACAGGGAAGAGAAAACACGCAATCCCGTTATGGCGTCGGTCGGCCGCAATATCCGCGAAGCACACGCGCTGCTTTGCGCGCAGGGCGTTGATTGCGTCCTCGAGTGGAACGAGGGCAATCACTTTAAAGACGCCGATATAAGGACCGCCAGAGCGTTCCTTTGGACGTTGGATAATACGAAGGAGCAGCCGGCGAGACAGGCTTCCGGAGCTCAGAATGATCGGAGCGGAACGAAATGAGAGAGCAGGACAACGATATTGCCGTCATGGCGGCGAAAAGAGAAAAAACAATAGTTAAAACCAGTATCGTGGGCATATTGACCAACCTGCTGCTGGTGGGATTCAAAGCGTTCGTAGGGTTGGTCTCAAACTCCATTGCCGTTATCCTGGACGCGGTCAACAACCTGTCCGACGCCCTCTCGTCGGTCGTGACGATCATCGGCGCGAAACTCGGCGCGAAACAGCCGGACAAAAAACATCCGCTGGGCTACGGCCGGATCGAGTACCTCAGTTCCATGATCGTAGCGGCGCTGGTGCTTTACGCGGGCATCACGTCGCTGGTGGAGTCGATAAAAAAGATCATTCACCCCGAAGCCGCCGATTACAGTACGGCCGCGATCATTATTATTTCCGTGGCGATCGCGGTGAAGCTTGTCCTGGGTATGTATGTTAAGCGGCAGGGGAAGAAGGTCAATTCCGGCGCTCTTTCCGCTTCCGGCTCGGACGCGCTGTTTGACGCCGTGCTCTCCGCCTCCGTGCTTGCGTCGGCGATCATTTTCCTGGTCTCGGGCGTATCGCTGGAGGCGTACGTGGGCGTGGTCATTGCGGGCTTCATCATTAAAGCCGGCATCGAGATGATGATCGAAACACTGAACGATATAATCGGCAAACGCGAAGATGCCGAGACGACCGGCCAGCTCAAACAGATCATCTGTGAGGAGGAGGACGTCCTTGGCGCGTACGACGTCGTGCTGTTCAACTACGGTCCGAACAAAAACTACGGTTCGGTGCATGTCGAACTGCCCGATACGCTGAGCGTCGACGACGTTGACCGCATATCCCGCAGGATACAGGCAGACGTGTTCAAACGGACCGGCATTATCCTTACCGGGATCAGCGTTTATTCTTTTAATACAAGCGGCGATGAAGCGGCGCAGATGCGTACGGCCATACGTGATGCGGTAATGTCGCACGACTGGGCGCTGCAGATGCACGGCTTCTATGCGGATACCGAAAATAAAACAGTCCGTTTCGACGTGGTCGTCAGTTTTGATATCGACCGCAAAGAAGCGATCGAGATATTGTACAAAGAGATCGGTGCGATGTATCCGGATTACGAGCTGCTGATCATCCCGGACACGGATGTGACAGACTGAACAGGCTGCGGTGTTTGGCAATGAATATTGAAAAAATGGTCGATCACCTTGAGACGGAAAGACTGGTGCTGTTCCCGTATACGCGGGACAATCTGGCGCTTTTCA